>CAZJBB010000013.1:0-31361 GCA_964543995.1 uncultured Bacteroidales bacterium | reverse complement strand
CCCCCCTCAAATTAAAGGAAAACTCGAGCATTTCATCAGTCGCAAAGCCATGAATATCGACAGTTTGGGTGAAGGGAAAATAGAAATGCTTTTCAATCATCAACTTGTAAATGATATTGCTGACTTATATTCACTTACTTATGAGAATCTGATTGGATTGGAGAAAGTAATTGATGTTACAGACGAAAAACAAAAGAAAATCACTTTTCAGGAAAAAACGGTGCAGAATATTTTAAACGGCATTGAGCAATCGAAAAATGCGCACTTCGACCGGGTGTTGTTTGCCATGGGAATTCGATTTGTGGGTGAAACTGTGGCTAAAAAGTTGGCTTCTCACTTTCGAAACATCGAAATGCTGAAACTGGCTACTTTAGAGGAATTGGTTTTGGTAGAAGAAATAGGGGAGAAGATAGCCACATCGGTAATAAACTTTTTTAAGAACCCAATACATATTGAGCTTATTGAGCGATTAAAAGCTGCGGGCCTTCAGTTTGAGATGACCCATGATTTTCAGCCTTTATCCAATGTTTTGGAAGGAAAATCCATTGTTGTTAGCGGTACTTTCAACCAAAGCAGAGACCAAATGAAATTGCTGATTCAGCAGCACGGAGGTAGAAATGTGAGTTCTATATCATCCAAAACCGATTTTGTCTTAGCCGGTGAAAATATGGGCCCCGAAAAACTGAAAAAAGCCGAAAAACTTAATATTCCGCTCATCACGGAGGAGGAGTTTTTAAATATGTTGCCTTTAGAGAAAATTTAGAAATTTGAATTATCTTTAAAACGGGAGTATCGAAGTTTATTACCAAGGCAAAATTTTAATTGAATTGAATTTCACCTGTTTTATCACGCGACATTAGGTAATTCTAAAATTATGTTTTTTTATAAATTCATATCCTCTATGAACCTAAAAAACCTATATTTTTGTTTATATAATCATAATTTTATAACATCATGAAAAAAATAGCCATACATATTCTGTTCTTGTTTTCTGGGATTTTGATAAATGCTCAAACCATTAGTAAGGGACCATACCTTATTTATCCTTTTGTTAACACACAAATGACGGTTCTTTGGCAACTATCAGCTACCAGTGGCTGTACATTGTATTGGGGCACCGATCAAACCTATAGTGTTGGAAATGCGCCTACTACAGAATATTCTACCACGACACATCAGCATAAATACACCATTACCGGTTTAACTCCCGGGACTTTGTATTATTATAAAGTAAGTTTCGGGACAACCAATCTGACAGGTTCTTTCAGAGCGGCTCCGGATGTTTCTGCAAATAAAGTTTCTATTTATGCATGGGGTGATACCAGAGATGATCAAATTGACCCGGATAAAATAACCGCAAAGATTAATGCTGAAATTTCAGCTCATCCTGAGTACCAAACCATGATAATGCATGCAGGAGATTGGGTGGCTGCCGATGCTGAAGCCAATTGGACAAATGAGTTTTTTAACAGAACCAGCGCTAATGATAATTTAGCCATGCAAGCCAGCCTTCCCGAAATGGGCTGCAGGGGAAATCACGAAGCCAGTGCGGTTTATTATAAACAATATTTCCCGTATGCTTATCAACCCGGAGGCTGTTACTACTCTTACGATTATGGTCCGGTACACATTGCGGTTCTTGATCAATATGTTACTTATACTGCAGGATCAACTCAATATAACTGGTTGGTAAACGATTTGAGCACCTCTACTAAAAACTGGAAAATAATCTTATTGCACGAACCGGGATGGTCTGCCAATGGTGGACATGCAAATAACACTACTGTTCAAACGGTAATTCAACCCTTATGTACTCAATATCATGTTTCTATGGTCGTTGGTGGTCATAACCATTACTACGCAAGGGGAGTGGTATCGAATATTATGCATTTAACCATAGGAGGTGGGGGGGCTGCCGCTTATACGCCTCAATCAGGTCAAGCGAATATTGTAACCTATACCGCCGGATTGAGTTATATGCGCTTCGATATTAATCAAGACACTTTATATGCTTATGCCATGAATAGTTCCGGTGGCGTGATCGATTCATACACCTTAATTAACACTTCCACCAATATTGTGGACCAATCACAAAAGCCCTTGGATGTGAGAATTGTCCCCAATTCAATATCAGGTCAGTTTGATGTTTATTGCAATCACGATTTAAAAGGAGTGGATATTGAGATTTATAACGTCAGTGGGCAATTGATAAAAAAGACACAAAGTAAGGTGAGTGGAGAAAAAATCACCATCGATATTAGCGGCCAACACGATGGAATGTACTTTTTAAAATCCAATATTAAAGGTGTCCCCATTTCCAGTAAATTGATGTTGATCAATAAGTAAAGCCATTCAATAACGATCGGACTGAAAACATTATATCATAAATTTTATCCGATTCGTATTTCATTTTATTACAATTAATTAAGACTCTTTATATTACTAGCATCAATAAATCCTTGATATTAAGCTATGTAGAGATGCCGATTGAGATTTATGCTTTCTCCTAGATTGATGATGAGCATGATAAATAAAATAATTATGTAGCTTTGCTAAAAATCATACAATTGTATCAAAATTTGAACGAAAATATTATATGATAAAAACAAAAAAAGAGTTGAACTTCTATATTGCTGCCGACAGAATTATGGCAAATAGGCCTGTTAAAACAAATTTGAAATTATTATTTAGAAACATCTTATTTCCGGATTATATTTTAATGTATTTAAAATCGATGCGTTATGTTGCCTACTTCAAAAATTCCGGTAAAAGTGCGCTCTCTTTACAATATTTTTATCACAAAAGAAAGTTCCTGAAACTGGGCATTAAATTAGGGTTTAGCATAGATTCAAATGCATTTGGATATGGTTTGCTGCTCCCTCATTATGGAACAATAGTCGTGGGAGGGATGGTAAATGCCGGAAATTTCTGCGTTTTACATACCTCTACTTGTATTGGTGGAAAAAACAAACAAATTGGAGATGGTTTATATTTGTCAGCCGGAGCTTCTATTTTCGGAGAAGATTTAGTTTTAGGTAATCATGTGAATGTTTCTGCCAATTCCATGGTAAATAAATCTTTTGCCGAATCAAATATTTTGCTTGCAGGCACCCCTGCTGTTATAAAAGGGAATTCAAAACCTTGGTACGAAAGAGATGGTAAGAGTTTTGAGGAAAGAGTGGAGAAAATAAACAAGTTGTGGCAAACCTACTTTGAAACCAAAACTCAATAATACATTGATTAATATTACGATAACAAATTTTGTTTACCCTGCCAAAGAATTAGAGTGAAAATCTCATTTGAACTCTGTTTTAACCTTGTGATAAAAGCTTCCTTTTCAATGTTTGATTCTAGCTATCGTTTATACTCTTCGATAAATCAATAATTTATGAAAAAGCTTTCGAAAGGCGGTTCCAACCCGTTTGAAGAAAGTTTGCATCTATCTGAAGAAAGGTGTTACTAGTCGTGACTTCATTAAAGGTTGGAGTTTGAGTTTGATCAATAAGTTCTTATACTATTCAATCTGTCTTAACTTTATGCGTTCGAGGAGGCATTTGCTGCACTCTATCTGACAAAAATGGGGGATGGTTCAATTCCAGAATTCAAAAATAGAATTGTAATTTACAGCTGAATTTCTAACTCCTTTCGCAGCATATTGAGTCCTGACAAGGCTGCTTTACGAATATTTCTCCCTCTATCTTCGCCATGCATAAAGCGTTCGCTAAAAACTCTATCAGGTATGGCAATAGCAATCCAGATGGTTCCTACCGGCTTTTCTGCAGTACCACCATCCGGTCCGGCGATTCCGGAAACAGCAATGGCATAATCCGTTTGTAAAAGTTGTTGAACCCCCAAAGCCATGGCTTCCACCGTTTCCTTACTCACGGCTCCCTGCACTTCTATAATTTCTTTTTTTACTCCCAAGACGTTTTCTTTTATTTTATTATCGTAGGCTACTATGCTTCCTGTAAAATAAGCCGAACTTCCCGAAACAGAAACAATCAAGGAAGAAAGATAGCCCCCGGTACAACTTTCAGCTGTAGAAAGTGTTTTACCGGTCTTCTTTAGCAAAGCTCCAACCACAGATTCCAACGTATCATCATCATAACCATAGATGTATTGAGGTATCAATTGCTGTAATTTTTTTAATTCGGTTGCAAGCGATTCTTTAGTCTGCCTCTCATTAGTTCCCTTAGAAGTCAGTCGTAAGCGAACCATACCCGGCTGGGGAAGATAGGCAAGACTCATATTTTCTGGCAAAGCATCTTCCCAGTCGGAAATGATTTCAGCAAGAAAGGACTCTCCAACCCCTTGGGTAAGAATGTTTTTTTGAAAGATAAATTGCCCCAATACCCTTTTACTTAAAGCGGGTAAGACTTCTTTTTCCATTAAGGCATGCATTTCAAAAGGCACCCCGGGTAAAGAAATAAAGATCGTTCGGTTTTTCTCGAACCACATACCGGGAGCCGTTCCAAGAGGGTTTATTATGGCTTTACAATTGGCAGGAACTTCAGCTTGCTTTCGATTGATTTCGGTCACTCGGAACCCGCGGAGTGCAAATAAAGCCTCAATTTGTTGATACACTTCCTCATTGAAAACCAAGGGACTGTCGAAATATTCAGATAAGGTATGTTTTGTAATATCGTCTTTCGTGGGCCCCAAACCTCCCGTAATAATAATGATTTCAGCTTCTTTTTCTGCAATACGAAGATTTTCGATTATCTCTTTTTTGTTATCGCTGATACTAAGGATGCGAAGTACCGGAATGCCAATGTTATTTAATTGAGCACCCAACCAACTGGCATTGGTATTCACAACTTGACCAATAAGCAATTCGTCACCAATAGATATAAGTATGGCTTTCATTTAAAGTGTATATGAAAATATGAAACTAAATTAAAATCTTAAACTGATTAGGGAATTAACGGTAATTCAGAATTTCAAGTTCCCGCGGTATAATCGACATGATAGGCATTTTTGATTTATACACGATTTCCATAGCTGTGGAACCCATAAAAAATTTCAACCAATTCATTTCCTGTTGAGTCATAATCATCATCATATCAGCATTAATTTCATGAGCATATTTTACCAGCAAACCGGCAACAGTATCTTTATCTTTATCGCCGTAAACAAATTCACTCGTGCATTTTACGCCTTTATCGGTCATAACTTGATACACCTGATTCATTATGGCTTTTAAACGTGAAATCACTTCCTGATCATCAGTGAGTAATGCAGAAACAATACGAATGGTGGCACCGGTCATTTTAGCTAATTCAATAGCTTTGCTTCCTTTTTGGCGAGTAACTTTGGTTAAATCTAGCGGTAAAACAATATTCTCTAATTTACTGAAAATCTCATTATTAACAGTGATTACCGGGACTTGTGAACCTCGAATAATTTTAGAAGTATTGGCTCCTAATTGTGTGCTATCCGGTTCGGTCTCAACACTATTGTTCCCAACAATAATGAATTTTGCGCTGATTTGTTCTGAAATTTCAAGAACTTTTTCATAGATTTTGCCTTTGGCAAGCATGGTTTGCACATGAATGTGATGGGTTTTTTGTATGTAATCCGCTTTTTCTTGCAATAAATCGCGGCACTTTTCTTCATAATTCGCCTTCATTTTTTCAAAATCAGACTCATTATTGAATAAGGTATTAAATAAATTGAAATTTCTTTCCTGAATAATATGCAAAAGGGTAATCTCCGCATGAACCAGTTTTGCAAGAATTATCGCTTGATCAATGACATTTTGCGATTTTTCAGTGAAATCTAAAGGGATTAAAATATTTTCTTTGTTGTTTTCCATATTTAAGTAATTTTGTCTAATATCATTGAATCAAAATTACTAAGAATAATTAAAATAGAAGAATTTTAATTGATATTTTCATCAATAAAGCAAAAATGAACCCTTCCGAACTTATCATTAACCCAGACAACAGCATCTATCATTTAAATCTAAAGCCGGACGAAATTGCTCATGATATTATTATCGTTGGCGATCAAGGCAGGGTAGAGGCCATTTCCAGTTTTTTCGATACCATTGAAATAAAAAAACAGAATCGTGAATTTTTCACTCATACAGGAATGTATAAAGGAAAGAGAATCACGGCATTATCTACAGGCATTGGAACTGATAATATAGATATTGTATTGAATGAATTGGATGCATTAGTAAACATAGACTTTGAAACTAGGCTCCCTAAAAAACAACTCACTACGTTGAATATTGTTCGTCTGGGGACTTCCGGTGCTTTACAAGCAGATATTCCGGTCAATTCCTTTTTAGCTTCAGAATTCGCCTTAGGTTTTGATGGTTTGCTGAACTATTATGATTTCCAAATGACATCGAAAGAATCGGAAATGACAGCTGCTTTTATTCAGCAATCTTCTTATCATCCTAAGTTTGCCCATCCATATATTGTTGAAGCTTCAAATCCATTGAAACAAAAACTAGCTTTTGATATGCGTCAGGGCATTACCGCTACCGCTTCCGGATTCTATGGTCCCCAAGGGAGAAAACTTAGATTAAACCTGGCAATTCCGGACCTTAATGAAAAACTCACTGCTTACAGTTACCAAGACCATTTAATTACCAATTTCGAAATGGAGACCTCTGCCTTGTATGGATTAGGTCGGCTTTTAGGGCACAATACCTTGACCATTTGTGTAATCATTGCCAACAGAGTAGCGCAGCAGTTTTCGAAAGATTATCACCCGGCAGTAAATACACTTATCAAAACCACATTGGACAGATTATTAGCCTAAATTACAATGCCTGATAATATTCAATCCTCAGAATTTAATGCTTTAATAAGTTTATTGGATGAACCTGATGAAAAACTGTTTGCACAAATAGAGAAGCAAGTTGTTTTCGCAGGGATTCATTATTTGCCACAGCTTGAAAATCAACTACATGACACTTTCGACCCATTGGTGCATGGTCGTATTAAAGCAATTATCGAAGCAATTCATAAAAAAGACATTTACGATCGCTTAAGTTTGTGGATTAAAAATGGGGGGAATGATGTTATGGAGGCTTTTATTTTAATAAGTAAGATAATCCAGCCTGACATAGAAAAAGACAAAATACTGGAAAAAATATCCCGAATTCAACAAGCCATTTGGCTCGAAATGAATGAAAACTTAACAGCATTAGAGCAAATTAATGTCTTTAACCAAGTATTTTATCATAATTATTCCTTCAAAGGAACTAAGGATGGAGAATTTACCCTTGCCCACTTTAATATTTCAGGGATTGTAGAAACTCATGTGGGAGGTCCTATAGGAATTGGCATATTGTATATGTTTATTGCTCAAAATCTAAAAATTCCGGTTTTTGGGGTTAACTTGAACAATAACTTTTTACTGGCTTACACACAAAGATATATTGAAACCCAGAAATTATTGCCGGATGGAGAGGTGCTGTTCTACATTAATCCAAACAAAGAAGGTGTGGTATTTTTATCGGAAGAAATTGATTTGTTTATTGCCCATAATAAAATCCCAAAACAAGCTTCATTTTATTTGCCCACCACCAATTACTCGGTAATTATGCGATTGGTAAAAGATTTGATAGAAATTTGCAAACTACACAATCAAGAAATATTGATGAAAAGGTTTGAATATATTTGGGAACTTTTTATTGAGTAGGAAACCCATTCTCTATCTTTTTCAATCATTTTTTTTATAACCTGCAAATCATTGCCTTATAAGGTTGTTTTTATAAATATACTTAAATTATTGTTTTTGGTATGACATTTGAGCATGTTTGTGTAATATTATCAAACTAATCAAAAAAAAGGAGTCCAAATGAAATCAAGTTTAAAAACATTAATGGTTGCAGTGGTTGTGTTATTTGTAAGCACAGTTGCATTTGCTAATAAAACAGCAGTTACCATAAGCACATCTGCACAAAAAGTTAAAAAGGGAACAGAAGTTACCATTACTTTAAATGTTACCCACAAAGGAAATTCTAAAATGCACCACACCGAGTGGGTTACATTAAAAATTAATGGTAAAGAAGTAAAAAAATGGTCTTATGATAAGCACAATCTTCCTCCCGATTCAAACTTCAGCTTAACTTACAAAGCAGTTGTGGATGATGGCTTAAAAATTGAAGCTGAAGGAAGTTGCAATATGCATGGAAGTGCAGGAGTGGCTTCTGCCGCAGTAGTTATTGAATAAGTATCCTTCTAAAAGTTATAAAAAAGGCTGGTTTTCAGCCTTTTTTTGTGGCATTTAATTTGTACTTCGCTTTATCACAAATGAATAGAATATGAGCCCTAATTTAAAATGGAAATTTTCGATATTACTTGCATTTATTCTTATAACCTTACATTTGAACGCCAAGGAAAATGCAGCTAAGATTACAAATTATCAGCTGTTTATAGGTATAGCCAAGGTAGAAAACGAGTATCTCATAATTCTTCGGAAATTTGTTAAAGATGATCATGAATGTTTTTTGGTACTTAACCCCGGGAATTTAGAAACTAAAATTATTAATGCTCAACAAGCTGACATTTTTAAAATGAGCTTAGCCGAAGTTCAGCAAAAATTTCCGGAAAGTGTTTATTTTCTTGCTTTAAAGGATGCCGAAAACCATGCAAGGGAAATGCATGACGCCGGAATAACCCATAGTTTACCAAGTGAAAAAGGCATAGTGCTTAGTGTTGATTTATGTCCTTCGTCACATCCATTGGAGCGAAGAATCTTCACTATGCTTACTGAATCTTTCAATCAAATCGAAAAACCAGTTCCCATAGCAATTGCTATTTCAGGCTATTGGATGAATGCTCACAAAAAAGATTTGGAATGGTTAAAAAGCTTGCAAGAAAAATCGGAAATGAACATAACATGGATAAATCATACTTTAAGCCATTTTTATAACAAAAGTTTGCCTTTGAATAAAAACTTTATGCTTCATAAAAATACGGATATTCAGATGGAAGTCCTTGGAAATGAAGAATTAATGATTGAAAATGGATTGATGCCTTCCGTTTTTTTTCGATTCCCAGGACTGATTTCCGACTTTGATTTAGTGGATAGCATTTCTGATTTTGGTTTGATTACCATTGGAAGTGATGCTTGGTTAGCTAAAGGGGAACCTGTTCATAATGGAAGCATCGTTTTAATTCATGGAAACGGAAATGAACCCTTAGGTGTAAATAAGTTCATTAAGCTTTTACATGATAAAAAGTCGGAAGAAATTAAAAGGTCATGGCTGTTGTTCGATTTAAGGGAAAGCCTTGAAGCAGCGTTTGAATAATAAAGTCCTGTTTGGAATGTTTTGGATGTGTTTGAAAAGGAATGCAAGGAATTATTAAAGTTAAAAAGAAATACAAAAAAAAGATTTATCATGAAACTACTCATCATTCAAACCGGAGGCACCATAGACAAAGATTATCCCAAGCAGACAGGAGGATATGCTTTTGAAATTGGAGCCCCTGCGGTTACCAGAATATTTGCCAATATTCATCCGCTATTCGAATATGAAATTTTTCCTTTTTTGCAAAAAGACAGTCAGGAAATTACGGATATAGACCGAAAAAGCTTGAAAAATTACTGTCTATCAACACATTACGATAAAATCCTGATTACCCATGGCACGGATACCATGATAGAAACCGCAAAATATATTTCAGGAATACAAGGTAAGGTGGTGGTGATAACGGGGGCCATGCGACCGGAAAAGTTTTCGGATTCAGATGCAGCATTTAATATAGGCGTGGCTATGGGTGCTTTGAATGTTTTGAATCATGGAGTTTATCTTGCCATGAATGGAAGAATTTACCCTAGCAATAAAGTTCAACGGGATATGGTTACAGGAAAATTTTGCTTAAATAGCGACTTGGAGAAGCAAGATTAATATAAGTGATTCAATTTGGCGTCAAAAATCCTGAAACCAATTGGAATTAAGATTTAATGATTTTTAAAGTGGCATTATTATTTTTCCCTTGAATTTTAATAAAATAGATGCCTTTTTGAAGTTGTACACTTTTGAAAATAAATGCATTATGGCCATCTATAGCCTCTCTTTTTTCACTACCCAGCAATCTACCATTAACATCCAATACATCCATTTGAACAGATTGACTTCCTTTGCAACTCAGATTCAGCATGTACCAATCATTAATCGGATTGGGAAATACTTCGGCAGTAAAATCAGGGGCTTTATTGTTTTCAATATTTTCAAATCCTTGAGGATGCTCCGTGATGCAAATATTATCAAGATAAACATTGTCCATTTTGGCAGGAAATCCTATATAAGTGGTGTCTTTTGAAATACAACGGCTTTCAAATTCCAATATGAATTTTGTTCCTGCAAGTGCATTTAGATTAACATAATGGGTTTTAAATGGGTCACTACCTGCGGTTGTGGGTTTATAGGTAATTCCAACTTGATTGCCATTAGCCAGCAAACGTAAGCTACTCGCATTGGTATAGTCATTGGGGCCAAGGTATTGCGCATACATAGTGCCTCCATGGGTTTGTTTTAAGTCGAAACGCACACTGGTTTCAGTCCAAGCAGAGGCATCAATACAAAAACCTATCTTAGCTGAGAGAAAATCATTCACATCCCAATTGTTGGTACCATCCGGAAACGTTATGTTGTTGATATAATCAAATGGGTTTCCCCCGGTCATTTGAAAACCTTTGTAACCGGTATTGTGGGCAGCAACAGAAACCAAAGCATGAGAATAGGCCGTGGTGTATACAAAAAACAAATCGGTAGGATTGGTTTCTTCGAAGGTGATGGTATCCTGAAGATTATAATTTGGGTTGCTAATGGAAGTAAGAAGCAAATTGTTGGTAACAAAAGTATCCGGTAGGAAGGCCGTACGGGTTTCTATTTGTACCAAACCGTGTTCGTTGGTTAAATTGGCTTGAGCATTAAAAGTGTATGTCACAGTGTCATTGGCAAATAGGGTAGAGGGTAATAGGTAATTTTCTGTTACAGCAGTTTGAGCATTCACTTTAAAACTCAGTGGTATGGAAGTGCCAATTGGCAATGAATCGCAGCCTAAAAAAGCAAATTTCATGATTACATTTTCGTTATGGAGTCCACAACCCGAAATCGGAGAAACCAAGCGAGTGGGGGCCAAGTCTACATTTTGGTGCAAAATATTTGTAAAGTGATAATTTACCACACTATCGGTAAAAATGGGAGTAATCGTTCCCAATTTGGAGTAACAATTTAAAGTATGCGCACCTAAAGAAGATACATTGGCCGTGTTGCTGAAAATATAATGAAGGGTATCGCCTCCATTCCATGGTGCACTTAAAGTAAGTGTATCATATACCAAAGGATTGGAATCCATTTTATAAGCCATCACAATCTTTTTCCCGGGACTCAATGCTGAATCGCATCCGGCATAATATAAATTTAGCCCAACTGAAACATTGTTTAACCCGCAAGCCGTTGCAGGTGAAGTAATGTCTAACATAAATACTTCAGTCGTCGAAAGGGGATAGCCAACACCTGCAGCATACCATGCTTTGGCCACCTCTTTAGAAATGCCTGAACAACTCCCATATAAATCGTTAGCGGCTTCGATAGAACCAAAATACCAATCGATATATTGTGAAGTGGGCGTTAGGTAAGTGGTTAAAGTACGATAGGCAATTTTTTGGGCTGTGTCCATTCCAATACTGTGGATGGCGTATTGAAATCCGTTATCGTTAGTTCCTGTATCGCCCATACAAAGCATATAAAACCAATAATTTCCAATGCTGTTATTGTCGTGAACCCCTCCATTGTCGCTGTTTGGGTCAAAATTCCAGTACTGACCGTGGTAGGTATCGGGTTGTTGATATAATTTCGGATTTTGTAATGAACGTAATGCACTGCTACCTATATCTTCTCCAATTAACCAATTGGGTAATGAATCGGCAAAAAATTCTATGCTGGTTCCAAAAATATCACTGAATGATTCACTTAAAGAACCAGGTTCGTCCTGATAAATGAAATTGGCTTCGTTTTCACTAACCCCATGAGTGATTTCGTGCCCACAAACATCCAATGCGGTAAAGGGGCCATAACCTGCGCCTCCATCGCCATATGTCATACGAGTGCCATCCCAAAAAGCATTTGAATAGTTGGTGCTATAATGAACATAACTGTACAAAGTACCTCCCTGATTGTCGAAACTGTTTCTTCCATGAATTTGCAAATAATAATCATAGGTTTTTTCAGCTCCCCAATGGGCACTATTGGCAATTTTATCGGCACTAAAATAACTTGAATTACTGATAAGATCGGTTGCTCCGGTATAATTCATTGTATTGCCCAAGCTATGGGTAACAATTCCGTTTCCACGTCCACTTTCTCTCAAACGAAATGTACTAGAATTTACAGAATCCACCATTACTGGCCGAGTTCCATTATATTGAGTGAGCGCCCATCCCGGTTTATCAGCGTTTTTAAGTAGATTTACAAAATGATAGATGCTTCCATTTTGAGCATCCACAAAAATTAATAATTTCTTTAAGGGATTACTGGCATAAATTTCCATTTTGTATACCAAACGATATAGTTTGGCATCTTTTCCGTATTTTTTATCTGCAATTACCAATTCTGGCTTAGGATAATAAGTTGCATTGGGATTTTGCTTTATCGTTTTTAATTGGCCTTCCATTTGGGCATCTTCCCACATATAGCTTTGTGCATTCACAAAAGATATTGCCTTTTGAATAGCAGTTGCAGTGGTGATATTGGGTTTTACTTCTAAAGACAAACCGCTAATTAATTTACCATTGCAACTACTGACCAATCCATTGGATGAATGTAAAATATATATTGCGCCTTCCACTTCTTTACCTTTATATAATTGTTGGTACTTATCGTGCTGTTGACCCAGTTTGTCAGTGATAGAACGAATCATTTTCATGCTGTTATCCTGAACATTCAGGCCAAAAATAGAAAGGTAATCTTTCATTAAAAGCGTTGATTTTATTTTAGTCGAAGCTTTAAACTTTACCCAGTCGGTGCCATTATGCGTTAGGGCAATAGAACTGAGTTGGCTGTAATTTTGACTCTTTACAAATAAAGTCAAGCAAAAGAAAACAAATAAGGCAACATATTTTTTCATGGATTGTAAATTATAATTATGGTAAAATTAGCGAAAATAAATTGAATAAAAGAAAATGCAATTTTATGTACATTTGTATTTATAAGAAAAAAAAATAAATACTCGATTGTGTTTTGATAATTTCAAGTAATATTAAATCCTTGTATTTGAATATCATAATCTATATTTTTTTACTATTTTTACATTTTCACAAATTGTTAACACTAAAAACAGTACATTTGCAGACTTTTTAAACGAAAATTAGTTTATAAAATATGAGTTTTAAAATTATCGTATTAGCGAAACAAGTTCCGGATACTAGAAATGTTGGCAAGGATGCCATGAAAGCTGATGGAACAGTAAATAGAGCAGCGCTTCCGGCCATTTTTAACCCGGAAGATTTAAATGCTTTAGAATTGGCAATTCAAGTTAAAGAATCTATGTCAACTCCCTGCGAAATTGTACTTTTAACTATGGGACCACCCAGAGCGGCTGAAATTATCAGGGAATCCATATATAGAGGTGCTGATTCAGGTGTGTTACTTACCGATAGAAAATTTGCCGGATCTGATACTTTAGCTACTTCTTACGCTTTATCCTTAGCCATCAAAAAAATGGCTCCTTATCATTTAATATTTTCCGGGAGACAAGCAATTGATGGGGATACGGCTCAAGTAGGGCCTCAAGTTGCTGAAAAACTGAATATTCCGCAAATAACTTATGCTGAAGAAATCGTTGAAGTGGACCCTACACACATTACTATTAAAAGAAGGCTGGAACGTGGTGTTGAAACAGTGAAAGCCCCTTTCCCTGCGTTGATTACAGTTCATAGTTCAGCTACCCCTTGTAGAGATAGGAATGCAAAAAGAATGATGAAATACAAACATTCTCGTACCCTCACTGAATTGCAAACTCAAGCAAATGATTATACTGAAATTTATAGCTCAAGACCTTATTTGATGATAAATGAATGGTCGGTAGCTGACATCGATGCCGATTTTGAAATGCTGGGTCTTTCAGGTTCACCTACTAAAGTTAAAAAAATCGAGAATGTTGTTCTTCAACAAAAGGAATCAAAACTTATTCAAGCAAATGATACTGAAATTGATGAGCTTATGAAAGAACTTTTATCTACTCATATTATTGGTTAAATTTAAACATACTTAAACGTGAATAATATTATTGTTTATTGCGAAATTACTGACGAAGGTAGTATTACAGATGTTAGCTTGGAGTTGCTTTCGAAAGGGAAAAAACTTGCTGAAGAGCTGCATATTAAATTAGAGGCTTTGGTTCCCGGACACAATTTAGGTGAAATTGAAAAAAGCATTTTTCCGTATGGAGTTGATACCGTTTATAAAGCAGACTCTATAAAGTTGTTTCCATATACCACCTTGCCTCATGCTTCATTGGTATCCAAATTATTTAAAGAAACTCAACCACAGATTGCACTTTTTGGGGCTACTTCAATTGGTCGTGATATTGCACCACGCATTGCTTCAGCTTTGAAATGTGGTTTAACTGCAGATTGCACAAGCCTTGAAATTGGAGACCACTTCGAAAATAAGACTCAAACAACCTATAAAGATCTTTTATATCAAATTCGTCCTGCCTTTGGTGGAAACATTATTGCTACTATTATTAATCCTGATACCAAGCCTCAAATGGCTACCGTTAGGGAAGGAGTAATGAAAAATGAAATCTTTGCTGAAGATTATAAAGGCGAAGTAATAAATATTGAGCCTGATTTGTATTTTAATGATGATGATTTTGTCGTTGAAATGCTGGACCGCCATGTTGAAAGCCAAAAAATAAACATTAAAAATGCTCAAATTATTGTAGCCGGTGGTTATGGTGTTGGTTCAAAAGAAAACTTTAATCTCCTTTTTGAATTAGCGGAAACCTTAGGTGGGCAAGTAGGAGCTTCCAGAGCTGCTGTTGATGCAGGTTTCGTAGTTCATGAAAGACAAATCGGGCAAACTGGGGTTACCGTACGCCCCAAATTATATATCGCTTGCGGTATATCGGGAGCTGTTCAACATAGGGCAGGTATGGACCAATCCGTTAAAATTATCTCAATCAACAATGATTTAAGAGCACCTATCAATATGATTGCTGACTATACTATTATCGGAAGTGTAACCGATATCATTCCAAAAATGATAAAATACTATCGTAAGAATTCAAAATAATTTTCAAACAGACTTTTCAAATGGCAAATTTTTACACAGATAATGAACAATTGAAATTTCAGCTTTCTCACCCTTTAATGGAGAAAATTGCTAGGCTGAAAGAGAATGACTATAATGAAAAAGAAAAATATGATTATGCTCCAATAGATTATGAAGACGCTTTTGATAGTTATGATAAAGTTTGTGAAATCATAGGAGAAATTTCAGGTAATATTATTGCTGAAAATGCAGAAACGGTTGACCATGATGGTCCTCAACTAATTAACAATGCCGTTGTTTATGCTAAAGGAACACAGCAAAACATCGACGCAATTACTCAAGCAGGGTTGTTTGGTATTTCTTTACCAAGATCTTATGGAGGATTAAATTTTCCTATTATTCCCTATGTAATTGCAGCAGAAGTTGTTTCGCGTGCAGATGCCGGATTTGCTAACATTTGGGGCTTACAAGATTGTGCTGAAACCATTCATGAATTTGCGTCAGAAGATATTAAAGATGAATTTCTTCCAAGAATATGTAAAGGTGAAACTGCTGCAATGGATTTAACGGAACCTGATGCCGGTTCCGATTTACAAGCAGTGCAGTTAAAAGCGACTTATAATGAAGCGGAAGGGATTTGGTATTTAAATGGAGTGAAGCGCTTTATCACCAACGGAGATGCTCATATTTCTTTAGTACTTGCTCGTTCCGAAGACGGTACTTCAGATGGAAGAGGGCTTTCACTTTTTGTTTATGACAGAAAACACAGTAGAATGAGTGTGAGAAGGATTGAGAACAAACTTGGTATTAAAGGTTCTCCAACTTGCGAACTTGTTTTCAATAACGCTCCGGCACTTTTGGTTGGCGATAGAAAACTAGGACTTATTAAATATGTAATGTCATTGATGAATTCAGCCCGTTTAGGTGTTGGTGCTCAATCTGTTGGTATTGCAGAAGCTGCTTATCGCGAAGCTTTGAAATATGCTAATGAAAGAGAGCAGTTTGGGAAAACCATCATCAAATATCCTGCTGTTTATGAAATGCTTACCGATATGCGTGTAAAAACGGATGCAATCAGAAGCTTACTCTATGAAACCGCTCGCCACGTCGATATTTATAAAGCTTATACCAGTGTTCAGGAACACCGTCCATTGACCTCTGATGAAAAGATTGAAAATAAAAAATACCAAAGAACATCAGATGTTCTGACTCCTTTAACAAAGTTGTTCTCTAGCGAATATTGTAACCAAATTGCTTATGATGGATTACAAATTCATGGTGGCACAGGCTTTATGAAAGATTTTGCAATAGAAAGAATATACAGGGATGCTCGAATAACTACTATTTACGAAGGCACTTCTCAACTTCAAGTAATAGCAGCTATCAGAGGAGTTGTAAATGGAACTTACCTTGGAATGATTAAAGAATATGAAAAAGTTCCGGTGAAATCCGAATATGAATTTCAAAAGAAATTGTTGGCAAAAATGACCCAGCAATTCGAAAAGGCTTTCTATAGAATTAACGAACAAAAGGATGCAGAATTACTTGATTTTCACGCTCGTAGATTGGTAGAAATGGTTGGTAATATTATTTGTGGATATTTATTGGTCATAGATGCAAACAGAGGTGATATGTTAAAAAAATCTGCAGAAATATTTATTCGCAAAGCCAGAGCAGAAAATATCACAAAAACAAGTTTGATTAATAGCAATCAGAGCAGAGAAATAGCTGATTACAAATTATAAATAATACCTGTAATAAAAAATCCCGTTAGAGAATCTATCGGGATTTTTTATTAGTGAGCAAAACTACTTCTTTTTAGCTTTTTTTTGGCTTATGACCATTTCGTCCTTACTTTCGTTATAGTCAATCAATAGCTTATCACCTTCTTTATGCTTGGTTTTTATAAGTTCTTCTGCCAAAGGATCTTCAATATATTTTTGAATGGCTCTTTTTAAAGGACGCGCTCCAAATTGAGCATCCCAACCTTTTTCCAAGATATAATCTTTGGCTTTTAGAGTCAATTCAAGTTCAAATCCCAGTTGGTGAACTCTAGAAAAGAGATGTTTTAGCTCAATATCAATAATCTTATGAATATCTTCTCTTTCAAGGGAATTAAATATTACAACATCATCAATTCGATTTAGAAATTCAGGAGCAAAAGTCTTTTTTAGGGCATTTTCTATAACTCCTTGAGTATAGGTGGTTTCTGCAGCTTTTCTTGCTGCAGTTGAAAATCCGACTCCTTGCCCAAAATCTTTGAGTTGGCGAGTTCCAATGTTAGAAGTCATGATCACAATGGTATTCTTAAAATCAACTTTTCTTCCCAGACTATCCGTTAAAATTCCATCATCAAGTACCTGCAAAAGTAAGTGAAAAACATCCGGATGTGCTTTTTCAATTTCATCCAATAATACAATAGAATAAGGTTTACGTCTAACTTTCTCTGTTAGCTGACCGCCTTCTTCATAACCAACATATCCCGGAGGAGCTCCAACCAATCTCGAAACGGCAAACTTTTCCATATACTCACTCATATCAATTCGGATTAAGGCTTCTGCACTATCGAATAAATATTGTGAAAGTACTTTTGCTAAATGTGTTTTTCCAACACCAGTTGGACCTAAGAATATAAATGTCCCAATGGGCTTATTCGGATCTTTTAATCCGGCACGGTTTCTTTGAATGGATTTTACAACTTTTTTAATAGCACTATCTTGACCTATGACACTTCCTTCCAGTTCGCTCTCCATTTTAATTAACCTAAGGCTTTCATTTTGAGCAATTCTTTGAACCGGTACGCCTGTCATCATGGCAACCACCTCGGCTACATTATCCTCAGTAACAACTTCTTTATTAAGTTTTGATTGGTTGTCCCAATTTCGTTTTTCGTCTTCAAGTTTAAGCAATAATTGACGTTCTGTATCTCTATGTTTTGCAGCTTCCTCATATTTTTGACTTTTTATTGCTTCATTTTTAAAAGTCCGAATTTCTTCAATTTTTGTCTCAAGTTGAATAATTTGCATCGGCACATGAATGTTCTTAATATGAACTCTTGAACCGGCTTCATCTAAAGCGTCAATAGCTTTATCAGGTAAATTTCGATCTGTAATATATCTGGTTGTTAAGGTAACACAAGCTTTGATGGCTTCGTCGGTATATTTTACTGAGTGGTGATCTTCGTATTTTTCTTTAATGTTGTGAATGATTTCAACCGTTTCTTCCGGTGAAGTTGGGTCAACCAATACTTTTTGAAATCTTCTTTCTAATGCACCATCCTTTTCAATATGTTGACGATATTCATTAAGCGTGGTGGCTCCAATACATTGAATTTCACCACGTGCAAGGGCAGGTTTGAACATGTTCGATGCATCAAGCGAACCGGATGCATTCCCTGCACCAATAAGGGTATGTATTTCGTCAATGAAAAGAATAATATCCGGATTTTTTTCTAACTCGTTCAACACAGCCTTCATTCTCTCTTCAAATTGACCTCGGTATTTAGTTCCTGCAACCAAAGAAGCCAAGTCCAAGGAAATGATTCTTTTGTTAAAAAGCGCTCTGGCTACTTTTCTCTGAACAATTCTTAATGCCAAACCTTCGGCAATAGCCGACTTTCCAACGCCCGGCTCTCCAATAAGTATTGGATTATTTTTCTTTCTGCGACTTAAAATCTGTGCAATACGTTCCATCTCATTTTCTCGTCCAACAATTGGATCCAATTTATTTTCTTCGGCAAGTTTGGTAACATCACGACCAAAATTATCTAATACCGGGGTCTTTGATTTCGATTCACCCGGACGTTTACTTCCACTTTGAATACCTAATTGGTCTTCAGGGTCTTCATCGGAAGGATTACTGATACTATCTTCAATTTCATTAGGTTCTAATCTTGGCTTACTTGAATTGATGGCTTTAAGTTCTTCTTTCACATGCTCATAATCCACTCCGCGTTTGTGCAACAACTGAGTGGCAACGCTGTTATCATCTTTCAAAATCGCTAATAATAAATGTTCTGTACCTATTAATTCGGAGTTGAAGAGTTTAGCTTCAAGATACATTAATTTTAAAACCCTTTCTACTTGCTTTATTAAAATTGGATTCTCATTTATTTCTTTCGTTTTGGGTTGTATACCTGATAGTAATGTCTTTTCTACTTGTTTTTTAAGTTCCCCCAAATTAACGCCCAGAAAGGATAAAATTTGAACCGCAAGTCCATCGCCATCTCTTATAATCCCTAATAATAAGTGTTCAAGACCAATAAAATCACTTCCAACCCGTATCGCTTCTTCACGACTATAAGTCAAAACATCTTTAATTCTTTGAGAAAATTTAGAATCCATATTTTAATATTTACGATTTATACACTTAAAATTCAGCTAATAAACAAATAAATGCATTAAAAGTTACATAATCAATAAAAATACTTGCTTAGCCTTTTCAAAAGTATTGATTTTAAAAGCTTTTGAAGGCAGAAAAAGGATGTTTTTTTTAAACAAATGAATGTTCATAATAAAAAGCAGAATTTCCTTTGAAAATCCAAAGGAAATAAGTAATTTCGTAACTTAATAAAATTCAAGAATCTTGCTGATATACAGCAACTTACGAAAGAAAACTTATATATAAATAATTCCTTTATGGAAAATAACAACGAAACTGAAAAAATTTTAAAAGTCGACATTGAAAGTCAGATGAAAACGGCATATATTGACTATTCAATGTCGGTTATCGTATCGAGAGCGCTTCCGGATGTGAGAGATGGATTGAAACCTGTTCATCGAAGAGTCATGTATGGTATGTATGACTTGGGAATGTTTTCAAATAGACCCCATAAAAAATCAGCAAGGATAGTAGGGGAGGTGTTAGGGAAATACCATCCTCATGGAGATACCTCTGTTTATGATGCCATGGTAAGAATGGCTCAAGAATGGTCATTGCGATATCCTTTAATCGATGGTCAAGGGAACTTTGGTTCTATTGATGGTGATAGCCCCGCAGCCATGCGTTATACCGAAGCGCGCTTACAGAAAATTGCCGAAGAATTGCTTGCCGATTTAGAAAAAGATACGGTCGATTTTCAGTTAAACTTTGATGACTCCTTAAAAGAACCTACAGTATTGCCTGCGAAAATCCCGAATCTTCTTATTAATGGTGCTTCCGGTATTGCAGTGGGAATGGCAACCAATATGCCTCCTCATAATCTAACTGAAGTAATTGATGGCATTATCGCCTATATCGATAACCACGAAATTACCATTGCTGAGCTGATGAAATATATTAAAGCTCCTGACTTTCCAACCGGAGGCGTCATTTATGGATATGAAGGGGTTAGAGAAGCTTTCGAAACCGGACGTGGTAGAATCGTAATACGTGGAGTATCAAAAATAGAAGAAAATAGCAAAACGCAAATTATTGTTTCTTCTATTCCATACCAGGTGAATAAATCAGAAATGATAAAACGCACCGCTGAATTGGTTAACGAAAAGAAAATAGAAGGCATCGCAGACATTAGAGACGAATCCGATAGAGATGGGATGCGTGTTGTTTATGACCTTAAAAAAGATGCCATTCCAAATGTAGTTTTAAATAAATTATATCAATATACCCCTTTACAATCTTCATTTAATGTTAATAACATTGCTCTTGTAAAAGGCCGTCCACAAATGTTGAACCTCAAAGATTTGATTATTTATTTTGTAGAACACAGACATGAGGTGCTCATTCGTCGAACTAAATATGAATTGGCCGAAGCTCAGAAGAAAGCCCATATTTTAGAAGGACTATTGATTGCTTTAGATCATTTGGATGAAGTTATTGCCTTAATAAGATCTTCTCAAACACCTGAAATAGCAAGAAATGGTTTGATGGAATCGTTTAATCTTTCTGAAATTCAGGCACGTGCAATTCTGGATATGCGCTTGCAAAGATTAACCGGTCTCGAAAGAGATAAAATTAAACAAGAATATGAAGAGTTGTTGAGACTCATTGAATATTTGCAAAGCGTTTTAAATGATGAAGCTTTAAGAATGAAAATTATTAAAGATGAACTCCTTGAAATCAAAGAAAAATACGGAGATAAACGCAAAACTGAAATTGAATACGCAGCAACAGATTTTAGAATAGAAGATACCATTGCTGATGAGAACGTGGTACTTACTATTTCTCACATGGGGTACGTAAAAAGAACGGTGCTCACTGAATATAGACGTCAAAACAGAGGTGGGAGAGGAGCTAAGGGTAGCGAAACCAGAGATGAGGACTTCCTTGAACATCTGTTTGTTGCTTCAATGCATGATTATATGCTACTATTTACAGAAAACGGTAAGTGTTTCTGGTTAAGAGTTTTTGAATTGCCTGAGGGATCCAAATCTTCAAAAGGAAGAGCCATTCAAAACTTAATCAGCATTGAACCCGGAGATAAGGTAAAAGCTTTTATCAACGTTAAGAACCTGAAAGACAAAGAATACACAGAAAACAACTTCATTATACTATGTACAGAAAAAGGGGTCATTAAGAAAACTTCACTGGATGCTTATTCTAGGCCAAGACAAAATGGGATAAATGCCATTACCATTCGTGAAAACGACCATTTATTGGAAGCCATCCTAACCAATGGAAAAAATGAAGTCCTTTTGGCATTAGAATCAGGTAAAGCCATACGCTTTAATGAGTCCAAAGTACGTCCAATGGGAAGAAATGCGAGTGGCGTTAGAGGAATTTCATTGAAAAATGCAAAAGACAAGGTTGTAGGTATGGTTTGTGTTGAAAATCATGAATCGGAAATATTAGTTGTTTCTGAAAATGGGTATGGAAAAAGATCCTCTTTAGAAGATTATCGTGAGACAAACAGAGGCGGAAAAGGTGTTAAAACCATCAACGTTACAGATAAAACCGGTAATTTAATTGCCAT
Organism: uncultured Bacteroidales bacterium; assembly: GCA_964543995.1. GTDB lineage: Bacteria > Bacteroidota > Bacteroidia > Bacteroidales > CAIXTV01 > CAIXTV01. Next base: position 9,204 of record CAZJBB010000013.1, on the reverse strand, counting down.
TAAGAATGTCACTGATAATGATGATCTTATGATTATTAACCGATCGGGAATTATCATTCGTTTAGCCATTAAAGATTTAAGGGTAATGGGCAGAGCAACCCAAGGCGTTAGACTTATAAACCTTAAAGATGAAGATTCCATAGCTTCAGTTGCAAAAGTTACCTATGAAGACGACGAAATCGATATGGAAGGAGAAGAATTCGAAAACATAGAAAATACGGATTCAACTTCTAATTCAGAAAACGCAGAAGAAATAAACGATACAGTTTAATTTGGCAGAAAAATTGATTGAATAAATCTAAAATAAATATCTTTGAACAAAAACTATTAAATTTAAAAAAAATGAAAAAGTTAAGCTTAATTCTACTCTTGAGTATAGCATTTTCCGGACTTTATGCTCAGCAAAACAAATTAATGAATGCTTTTAGTTACTATAAAAATGGTCAACTGGATAAAGCTAAAGAATCTATCGATGAATGTATTTTAAACGAGAAAACCAGTACCCAAGCAAAAACATGGTTTTATAGAGGCAATATTTATCTTGGAATTGCCATTTCAAAAGATGAAAAATACCGTGCCTTAAATACAGATTCAACCATTTTAATATCATATCAGGCATACAATAAAGCCATAGAATTGGATAAAGAAATTTCCAATGAAATGATTGCTCCTCAAAGCCCAATGAGAGGTTTATATGTAATTAGTGAGCAATTTTACAATAAAGGAGTTGAATTATACTCTAAAGGAAAATACAAAGAAGCCATGGATGCTTTTGATAGGACAATTAAGATCAATACAAATTTTGGCACCAATGATACTTCAGCAACATATAATGCAGCCCTAAGTGCTGAACTTGCAAAAGAACCAGAAAGAGCGAAGAAATACTATCAAAGTCTTGTTAAAAATAACTATCACCAACCAAACGTATATATATCGTTGAGCAATTTATATATGAACACGGATAAAGATACCACAAAAGCCTTGACAACAATTAAGAAGGGGAGAAAAGTTTTCCCTGATAATTTAAACATTATTATTACTGAAACAAATATATACCTTGCTCAAGGGAACATTGACAGTGCTCAGAAGAACTTGAATGCAGCTTTGCTTAAAGATCCCAAAAATCCTAAAATTCACTTTGCTGTTGGAGCCAATTATGATCAAATGGGTAGATTGGATGAAGCAGAAAAAGAATATTTAAAAGTACTAGAATTAGATTCTAATTATTTTGATGCTGTTTATAATCTAGGAGCATTATTCTTTAATGAAGGGGTTAAGATTTTTGAAAAAGCTCAAGGGATTCAAGATCAGAAATTATATGATGAAGAAAAAGTGAAATTTGAAAATATGTGGATAAAAGCCCAACCATACTTAGAAAAGGCCTTAAAAATGGATCCAAAAGATAAAAGTACCTTGCTTTCTTTAAAACAATTGTATGCTAGAACTAAGCAGAACGATAAACTCAGTGAAATTCTAAAAAAAATGAATCCTCCTAAATAGGGGTTTGAAAGGATAAGTTTTAAAGCTTATCCTTTTTAATTATTTCATCTATTTAACATAATATAAATTATAAGACATTTGATGTATCAAAAAGATGAAATATTTTGGGTTAATAATAACCTTAGTAAGTTCCATTGCGCTTTCTTAATATCAACTCAGAAGCTATTAAGAAAAAGAGAATTAAAAATAAAATCAGACTTCTGATTACTTCATTAAACCTTTTCTCAGTATAAGTCAATGTTTTAATATTTTCATTTTCATTAAGTTCTTTGAAAAGTAAATCAAACTGTTTTGGGTTATACATTTTCCCCCCATTTTTTAATGCCAGTTTATACATTAAATTGAAATCTGCAGTCGTTTGTTCAGATTCAATATTTATTTGATTTACTGCAAATTGTCCTGAGTATTGCAAGGCTTTATCTCCCAATTTTGTAGTTGCATGATAGGTATATATTCCTACAGGCAAACTGGAAGTCTTTAAGGTATACGCTTTTTCACTTTTGTTAAAAGTAAAACTATAAGGTTGTTCTTTATCCTTAGAAAGCAAAATCTTAACTTCCGGTGTATTGATAAGCTCGTAAGAGTCATTATACAACTCTGCTCCTATTTCTACTCCTTCATTTTCGTAATACGTATTATTCGTATTTACTTTGAATTTCACTTTGCTTTTGTCAGTTAACAAATACTGGACTACTTTTGTAAATAGCTCTTCGAAATGACGATGATTTTGAAACATTGAATAATCAAATGATCTCCATTTCCAAATACCTTCGCCACAAATAAATCCATTCGTGATGTTCTGATTATTAATAAAAGTAATCAATGGATATTGAGTGGTTAGATTCCCGATTTTTTGATAAGCTAAAGTATATGATTGACTTAAGATTTTATAATTACCAAAAAAACAGCTTAATGGAGGAAGTTCTTTAAAGTATTTACTCATGTCTTCACTCAATGTAAATTGAGAAAAGTTTTGATTTAAACCAGCTTGAGACTCATTCAAAAGCTGGTTTGTAATACTCATAGTTAAACCCGTAGCTAAGCCATTAAAATTAGAAATACTTGTTTGATTTCCAATAATATATAGTACTGGGATTAAACTTTTACGACAGGTGTTTATCAGGTCTGTTTCCGGGAATTGTGAGGAAGGCAATTGATGCAATATTACGAGATCATATTGGTTAATATTTTTGTTGAAATTGTCTGCTTTATATTGTTCATAATTAAAGTTTTCTATATTACTAAAAGATTCTTTTAAGGCAGCAATATCTGGATGTGCTGCTTGGTATAATAAAAGAATTTTCTTTTTATCATCCACTACATTTATAAATATATCTCTTTGATTATTAATATAGTTATATTCATTATTTAATTCCTTTATGGATATTTTATAATGCTCAATTCCGGCTTTCTCCTGATTCACCCAAAAAGTTTCAGATTGAAAATTTCTATTTGAATTAACCTTAAATGTCTTACTTTGAATAATTTTATTCTCCTTAATTAAATCTATTTCACAAGTATTTCCATTTAAATTATCTACTTGAACATTCACTTCAATTGGGAAATCATTCTTTGCAAATACAGTCTTAGGAAAATTCAATTTTTTAATATAAGCATCAGTCTTTAAGGTCGTGTCACCTAAAGCAATGGTATAGATAGGATAACATGGTCTGTCAATTGCGTACAAGGGTTGTAAGCCCCTATTAAATATCCCGTCACTTGCAATAACCAATGCCCCCATATTTTTACTGCTAAAACTTTCTGATACATAGTTAAAAAGTTCGGAGAAATCAGTTAGTTTATCAGTGTACTTGCCATTAAATCCATCTTTAATCTTGTCTCCAAATGATACTAATTTTACATCAAATTTGTCAGCACAAGATGTTGCTAAATCATTTATCTTTTTTGGAAAATCTTGCTTGTAAAATACAGAATCCGAACTTAATTTAATAGACTCGGAATTGTCAACTCCAATAATTAATAATGGTTTTTCGGAGATTTTTTGATCTAACCGAATAAAAAGCGATAAAAGTAATAAAGCAATTAACCAAACATAAAGTCCTCTTATCGTGAACAATAAATAAGTCAATCTTTTGTGATATGCTTTTTCTTTTTTATTAAAGTATAATAGAAAGCTTATCAAAAAACCAAACAGAATACAAAGAATAAATATCCAAAATGGGTATTCGCTAATAATTTTCAAAGCTATGTATTGTATAGAAGTTTAACTAATTAGGTATGCAGTCCTCCGCAAACAGAAATTACCTGTCCGGTAATATATGAACTTAAATCGGAAGCAAGAAAAACGGCTAACTGTGCAACATCCTGCGGAAGCCCAACCCTTTTCAATGGGATATCTTTAATCCATCCTTCTTTAATTTCCGGAGGTAAAACAGAGGTCATTTCGGTTTCAATAAATCCTGGAGCAATGGCGTTGCAACGAATACTCCTGGAACCCAATTCTTGGGCAACAGACTTTGAGAATCCAATGATACCGGCTTTTGAAGCTGAATAATTAGACTGTCCGGCATTTCCTTCTATACCCACAACAGAACTTATGTTTATTATGGATCCGGAACGTTGTTTCAACATTATACGTTGAACAGCTTTGGTGCAATTGAAAACAGATTTAAGGTTAATGTTCATTACCATGTCCCAATCATTCTCAGTCATTCTCAAAAGCAAATTATCGCGAGTGATTCCTGCGTTATTTACGATGGCATCAATGGTTCCGAATTCAGAAGCTACCTCATTAATAAGGGCTTCCGCTTGATCAAATTTAGAAGCATCTGAAACATAAGCCTTGGCTTTTACTCCAAACGCTCTCAATTCATTTTCTAATGATATTGCTTTATCATCATAATTAAGGTCGGTAAATGCTACATCTGCTCCGTTTTTTGCAAACTCTAATGCGATGGATCTACCAATTCCCCTTGAAGCACCGGTAATGATGGCCTTTTTTCCTGTTAACAAATTCATAATCAGTAGTTATTTATAATTAATTTAAAGTAATTTCTAAATCCATTTAAGCATTCCAAAATCTTGCCTATGCGGTAATGCATCGTTTTTGGCATACATTCGAAATGCGTAATCATAAACTCCAACATTCGATATTGGAACTTCACAAGCAAAAGTAACAATATTATTTTTTTCTAACACTATATTCAGTTGATGACTAAAAAGAATCTTTTTTACAATATCATCTTCTTTTCTTCCAAACAAAACTTCAATTCCAATATCTTCAGGGCATAATTCTCCGGCATCAATGCTCACGGTTGCTTTAAATACTTCTCCTAAAAAAAGTGCGTCTTTGGAATCAGGTATGTTTATTTCTAATATTTCAATTTGATTCCAGCCATGAGCAATCCTTTTTTTCCACGAAGAAATGTTTCTCGCTTCATTAAAATTATTTTCAAATAACGCACAAAATCTTTGATTTAAAGGCGAATAGAACTTTTGTGAATAGTCCTCCAACATTCGATCAGTGGTGAAATTAGGTGAAATCTCAGAAATGGTGTTTTTGATATGAGAAATCCATTTCGTAGGAATGTTAACTTGATTCCTTTCATAAAATAATGGAATAATTTCATTTTCCAACATATTATATATGGTCTCAGCATCTAACACATCTTGCATTGCTTGATCAGCATAGGTTCTGCTTTCTTTTAAAGCCCAGCCTGCTCCTTTGCTGTATCCTTCTGCCCACCACCCATCAAGAACACTAAAGTTCACCACCCCATTCATTACAGCCTTTTCACCGCTGGTTCCACTAGCCTCCAGAGGTCTTGTAGGCGTATTCAGCCAAACATCACAACCTGAAATTAACTTTTTCGCCAATTCAATATCGTAATTCTCTACAAATGTAATTTTCCCAATGAATTCCTCTTTTCTCGAAATCTCGATAATCCTTTTAATTAAATTTTGCCCTTCAATATCCTTTGGATGGGCTTTCCCTGCAAAAACAAATTGAACAGGCATCTGTTTGGCATTGCAAATGCTTGCTAATCTTTCCAGATTATTAAATAATAAATGTGCTCTTTTATAAGAAGCAAACCTTCTTGCGAAACCAATGGTGAGTGTTTTATCATCAAGGGCATCCAAGGTTTTTAAAATGTATTTTGGATTTTCCTGACGTAAAGTAAGATCCTGATTCAGACGGCTTTTAATTTCATTAACTAATTCAATCCTTAAAGCATTTCTTACTTCCCAAATTTCTTTATCTGGTACACTTTGGATATTTTTCCATGGCTGAAGCTTGGAATGATTATATAAGAAATCCTGACTGATGTATTTCTTGTACAAATCAAGCCATTGCCTTGAAACCCAAGTTGGAAAATGGACTCCGTTAGTAACATAATCTATATACAATTCATTGGGATAAAATCCGGGAAACATGCTTTTAAACAATTCTCGAGAAACCACTCCATGAATTTTACTAACCCCGTTGGTTGCTTGAGATAATTTAATAGCCAAAGCACTCATTTGAAACTTATTGTCTTTAGGATCCGGTTGCATTTTACCCAAATCCATGAATTCTTCCCAAGTTATATTTAATCTATCCGGATAATGAGGAATATAAGTTCTTAGAATATCTTCCGGAAAAACATCATGGCCTGCGGCAACGGCTGTGTGAGTTGTAAAAAGAGAAGATGCTTTCACTACTTCTAAGGCAACATCAAAAGTGAGTTTATACTCTACCACATATTTTCTTAGTCTTTCTAATCCGGCAAATGCAGCATGGCCTTCATTAAGATGAAACACATCTGACTTTATTCCTAATGCATCGAGAAGTCGAATCCCTCCTACTCCAAGTAATAATTCCTGTTTGAAACGATTCTCATTTTCGCCACCGTATAGATGAAAAGTAACCAAGCGATCGTATTCAGTGTTTTCCTCAATATCAGTATCCAATAAGTATAAATTAACTCGCCCTACTTCTACTTTCCAAACTTTTGCATATAAAATCCTTCCGGGCAAAGCAATGCTAATTTTCAGCCAATTATTTTCTTCAGTGAAAACGGGAATTAATGGAAGTTGAGAAAATTTCTGATTACTATACTGGTTAATTTGTTCTCCATGCAAAGAAATACTTTGATTAAAATACCCTTGACGGTATAAAAGTCCGATGCCGGTCATATTAACATTGGTGTCACTTGCTTGTTTCAAATAATCTCCGGCTAACATCCCTAAACCACCGGAAAAGATTTTAAGGGTATTGTGCAAACCGAACTCCATACTAAAATAGGCAATGGCAGGACTCTTTGCGTTTACTTTCTCATTAAGGTAGTTCTCGAAAGTATGGTAAACCTCATTCAATTTTTCAATAAAGGCTGATTTGGTTTCCAGCGTTTTAATTTGATCATACGATAAAAGTTCGAGTAATAAAATTGGGTTATTCCCTGATTCCTTCCAAAGATTAGGGTCTATCATTTCGAACAGATCATGGGCTTCGAAATTCCAGGACCACCATAAGTTTTTAGCCAAATGCTGCAATTTCTCAAGAGATTTCGGAAAAGAAGTCTTGATGAATACTTTTTTCCATTCAGGCTTATTTAATTCAGTTACAGCTTGTAAACTACCAGAAGGTAATGTTTTACTTGAATATTGATCTGCTCTGGCTATAGACTTTTCTAAAGCAATTGAATAGGCTTTATAGTATTCCGAAATTAAATTTTCCCATAGGGCAGCATTGGAAATTTCAAATGCCTTATTCCTAATTTCTTGAATTTGATCCTTTGAAAATTGACAAAAATCTTTCATTTGGGAAGAAATAGAATGTACCACTTCTTCTTTATTAAAGTCACTTCTGTAAATTACTTTAACCGAATTGCCTTCAAATCCGGAGGCTTTAGCCCATGCGCCAAATCCGGCTAAGGTAGTTGTGATGGTAGGTATATGAAAAGCAATACTTTCTAAAGGTGTGTAACCCCAAGGTTCATAATAAGAAGGAAATACAGATAGATCGAACCCAATGAGCAAATCGTAATAATGTAAATTAAATATACCATCGTCGCCATTCAAATAACAAGGTACAAATATTACTTTTACCTTACTACCTGGCAAGTTTAACAATCCAAATTCTTTTAGTTTATGCATAATGGGATCTGAATCCGAATTATGCAGTGTATGGGTAAGATATCGTTCCGATTTAGGGTCACTAAAATCAGGGGCTCCCAAACGATCAATTATATTTCGTCGTGCACCTAAATTTCCAGCAGGAACTGTAATATAAGCCAATACAGGCGTTTGGTTTGTTTCATCTTTTTGTATCGCCGCCAAAGCTTCTATATAAAGATCAAGTCCTTTATTGTAAAATTCATATCGACCACTGCTAATGAACAGCTTACTTTCTCTGGGAATTTCCTGATTACAAACTGCTTCAGCTACCTTGAATAGTAATTCCCTTGAATACAATCGTTTTTCTTCAAAATGATCTGATGAAGGTACAAATGAAGGCTCAAAACCATTCGGTGTAATTACATCCGGTTGAATACCAAGGAAATTTCGGCATTCGTTAGCCGTAATCATACTCACTGTGGTGAATGCATCAGAATGTTGTGATGCCAGCTTCTCAACAGAGTATTTAGAATGAACATTGTGTAAGTTAGAAATTACTTCTGCATTATACTGTTCCATGTTTTCGTATAAAGGCAAGCCGTTACCGGCAATGGTTCTGCCAATCACAGTGGCATGAGTAGTAAAAACACAAGCAATTTGAGGAACTTGCTTTTTTAGATATAAAACTCCGGTTCCGGTAAGCCACTCATGAAATTGAGCGACAATGCTTTCTTGAGCCGTAATATTTTCCTGATAAAAGCTTTCTATCACTTGGGCGGCTCCCCAACCAAATAAAGCAGGTTCAATATAATCCCACTGCCCATTGAGAGAATCTAATTGATAGGTCTCCCAAAGTTCAGCAAAAATAGCATCTTTTGTAGCAAAAAAAGAGGTAAAATCCAGTAAAATCACAATGGGACTTCCACTGATATTCCAACGGCCAACCTTGAAATACAATCCTTTTTTTTCGGCTTTTTCACGCCAAGTTTTAAAACGATTTTTTTCCTCAATGAATTCCGGATTCGAACTGGTCTCTTTCCATACATCAGGACCAATAAGAATGTATTTATTTCTATAAGCCTCTTCTATGGTTTTCGCTTTAGTAGATATTACGGTGTGGATTCCTCCTACTTTATTACAAGTTTCCCAACTGACTTCAAATATATAATCTGGTGTTAGCATTTAGAGTATTTTTATTAAAGAGTGCAAAAGTACGATTTTAGACGACTCAATAGTTTTTAAAACCCCGCGTATTTCTTAAAAATCCTTATCTTTGAATTATAATTTAATAGAAGAGCTCTATGTACAGCAAAAACTTGCATCGAAAATTAGGTTTTATAATTTTGATTTTCAATATTTTAATGATGATTGGGTCAACCTATCATTTTCTATTTGTTTTTAAATTCCCAATATTAGCATGGCTTTTATTCAATGCCTGTGTACCGGCTTGCACCTTGTATATTCTTGGATATTTCCTAAAAAAGCCGGTTTTATTGAATACTTCCATTCCATTTATGTTAATGTTTGGCGGCGGAGGTTTGTTTTTATTTCATTGGTATGGGCCCGCATTGATTGCTCAACTTGGACATATATTTATGGTGTAGATCGGAAGAGCACACGTCTGAACTCCAGTCACCTGAAGCTATC
>CAZJBB010000012.1:0-32304 GCA_964543995.1 uncultured Bacteroidales bacterium | reverse complement strand
ATGGATGAGATCGAAAACGTATCTAATAATTTGCAACAATTTGAAAGAGAGATATTTGACAATATGAATAGGTGTTACTTAATGAGCATTATTCCCTATCGCACAATCGAGAATGCTGTGGAAGGAATAATTGTAACGTTTGTTAATATTTCCAAGCTTAAGCATGCAGAAGATTCTTTGCGTGCAAGTGAAGCACGCTATAGGTCGTTTGTTGAAGTTACCGGTCAAATCGGGTGGGTTACAAATGCACATGGTGAAATAACTGAGGATGTGCCTTCTTTTAGAAAATATACGGGGCAAAGCTTTGAAGAAGTAAAAGGCACCGGGTGGGCAAAAGCCTTACATCCGGAAGATCTTGATAGTACTTTCCAAGTATGGAATAAGGCATTACGAGAAAAAATTCCTTATGAAACTGAATATCGTATGCTACGGCACGACGGAGAGTACCGTTATCTGTTGGCTCGTGGGTTTCCAACTTTTAACAAAGTAGACGGAAGTGTATTGGAATGGGTTGGAACATGTATAGATATTACCGAACGCAAGCAAGCGGAGGAAAGATTAATCAGGAGCGAAAAAGAGTTAAAAAGGGTCCAAGAGATAACCCATATTGGCAGTTGGTATTTAAATTTGGCAACCAATGGGGTCGTGTGGTCAGAAGAATTATATAAAATGTATGGTTTTGATCCTGCTTTTCCGCCACCTCCTTATACCGATCATCAAAAGTTGTTTACCCCGGAAAGCTGGGAAACATTGTCATCTTCTCTAGAAAATACTCGAGCCACAGGAATTCCTTATGAGCTGGAGCTGAAAACTTTGAGAAAAGACGGTAGCAGTGGATGGATGTGGGTAAGAGGTGAAACTGTCCAAGATAAAGAGGGAAAAGTAATTGGCCTTTGGGGGGCAGCTCAAGATATTACCGAACGAAAACACATGGAAGGGGCTCTCGAAATGGGTGATATGTCATGGTGGGAATGGGATTATGAGCAAAATACGGTCAAAACAGGGAAATCAAAATATGAGATGCTTGGTTACACAATAGATGAAATAGGCCTAGGTTTTGAGGCATGGACAAAGTATATACATCCGGATGATTATGAGTTAGCGATGACTGCCATGAGAGAACATTTGGAAGGGAAAAAAGACAGGTATTATGTTGAATACCGAATTCGGCATAAAAATGGCAACTACCTTTGGTATAGCGACAAAGGAGGCATTGTTTCACGCACGCATAACGGCACCCCGAAAATTGTAGCAGGTATCGTTGTGAATATTACCGACAAGAAATTAAAATAAAGAAATTGGTTATATTATAATATTTGATGTATGGATGATCAATCAAATTTACTGAGAGCCCAAGCTAAAGAGGAACTCAGGAAAGGCAATAAGGTGCTTACCTCACTGTATAAAAAAGATTTTAAAGTGTTGGTCGAAGAATTGTCCATATATCAAATAGAACTTGAACATCAAAATCAGGAACTTCTTAAATCGCAGGAGGAACTCCAGCAAAGTAAAGACCGATATCTTGATTTGTTTGACAATGCGCCCATCAGCTACTTGATTGTAGATTCGAATGGGGTTGTCATTGACATTAATCAAACGGCATGTTTGCTGATGGAAAGTAATAAGGGTAAATTTATAAAACAGAAAATCACTAAATTTATTCACCCGGATTTTCAGGATGTGTATTATTTATATTTCAGAACCTTAATAAAACAAAAACATAATCAAACCTGTGATATTAAGCTTCAAAAATCGAATGACGCTTTTTTTTATGCCCGGATACAAGGCATCCAACTGCCTCATTTAGTGTCAAATGAATCGGAATTTCGTTTGGCAATTATTGATATTAGCATTCAAAAGGAAATGGAACTGAAGCTATTGAAAGCAAAAGAAAAAGCACAGGAACATGATAAGTTAAAAACTGCATTTTTAGCAAACATGAGCCATGAGATTCGGACGCCTATGAATGGCATTTTGGGGTTTGCTGATTTGCTTAAAGAGCCTAATCTCTCTGAAGAACAAAAACAAGAATTTATTGCTATCATTGAAAAAAGCGGCCATCGAATGCTAAATATTATCGACGATATCATAGACGTGTCGAAAATTGAAGCAGGTTTAATGAAATTGGATATTAAAGAATCTAATATAAACGAACAAATCGAATACATTTATACCTTTTTTAAACCGGAGGTACAAGCTAAAGGAATGCAGTTGTTTTTTAGAAACTTCTTGCCATCTGTTGAAGCGATCCTCAGAACGGATCAAGAAAAATTTTGTGCCATTTTTATTAACCTTGTGAAAAATGCTATTAAGTATTCTAAGGAAGGTACAATTGAAATCGGTTATAATTTAAAAGCGAATGGCAAGCCTGCGGAGCTTGAATTTTATGTGAAAGACACCGGGATAGGCATTCCCAAAGATCGTCAGGAAGCTATTTTCGAACGATTTATACAAGCGGATATCACGGATAGAATGGCTCGACAGGGTGCAGGCTTGGGCTTGTCTATTACCAAAGCCTACGTTGAAATGCTGGGTGGCAAAATATGGGTAGAAAGTATAGTGGGTGTTGGCTCAACATTTTATTTTACGTTACCCTATTCTTGTGGAATTATACAAAAAGCTTCTGATCAGCAATTTGCACCCACAGGTGAATTCGATAATATTAAAAAACTTAAGATTTTAATTGCCGAAGATGATCAAGTATCGGAAAGATTGGTTGAAATTGCTTTAAAATCGATTAGCAAAGAAATCATGAATGCTAAGACAGGAATTGAAACCGTGGAAGCATGCCGAAATCATCCGGATATCGATCTGATATTAATGGATATACGAATGCCGGAAATGGATGGCCTTGAAGCAACTCGAAAAATCAGAAAGTTCAATAAGGATGTTATTATCATTGCTCAAACCGCTCATTCACTTTTAGGGGATAAAGAAATGGCAATACAGGCCGGTTGCAATGATGGTATTTTGAAGCCCATCAAAAAAGGGGAATTACTTTCGCTTATACAAATGTATTTCAAACCGAAGTAAATGTACTTTATAACGGAATTTGCAATAAAGTCATTAGATTTATAATTAATTGGCTGAAATATAGCGTTGTATGATGTTTTTTAAAATAATCAAAATTCGCAAGCGAATCTATATCATGCTCAAGTACTTGGCAAATTAGCAAATAGGAGAGAAAACAGGATTGTGTTTTAGTTTCCTATGCAACCACATCATATTTAGGTGGGTCTCCCAATCGTTCAAGTAGTTGATTGATTTCTGTTTTCAATTCTATCATTCTAAGTTCCCTGTTGACAAAAAAACTGTTGAATCTTTTTAGTTCCTCCGACTGTGTCTTTAATTCCATTTCCATGTGTTTTCGGTCAGTAACATCAAGGCAGATGCCTAGCATTCGCGTCTGATTATTCTGCTTAGAAATTATAGTTTCACCTAAAAAATGAATCCAACGAACGGAATCAGGGAAAGTTGTAATCCTGAATTCGAAATTTACTGCCATGTGTTCCAGGGAAGCTTTTTCTAGCAGTTGAGTGACCATTTGGCTATCGCCTTTATGCAAAATGTTTTTCCAGAGCGCAATGGAAGCATTTTCTTTTTCAGGGTCGATTCCGAAAATCTTATAAAGTTCGTTTGACCAGTAAAGGGTATCGGTATCTATGTCCCAATCCCAAATGCCTGATTGGGCTGCTTGCTGTGAAAGGAGTAAACGTTCGTTTGCATTTTGCAAGTCATTTTCAGCTTTGATGATTCTGTGGGCAGCTTCCACTCTTGCTAAAAGCTCCCTGTTTTTTACCGGTTTAAAAAGATACCCGTCAGCCCCACTTTCCAAGCCATCAGAAACAAAATCTGATTCGGTTTTCAACGCAGAAAGGAGTATAATATGAATGGAAGATAAATTTTCGTCACTCTTTATTCTTTTACAAAGCTCAACACCATTGGTGTCGGGCAAAATAACATCAAGTAACAACAAATGGGGTGGGTGTTGCTTGATAGCGTCAATGCATTCCTGTCCGTTAGAGGCTGTTTTTACGCAATACTTTTGATTTTGCAAAAGAAACGAAACCAATTTTAATTGATCAGCGTCATCGTCAACCAAAAGAATATTAAAATCAAAAGTCTTTTCCATCTTTTAAATCGTTGTAATTAAAACTAAGTATATGATAAATCTTGTATTTTCAGATAATATGTTATATAAATTAATGAGTTGAAAGTATACTGTGCTGCATAATGAATAAATATACAGATACTCATCTTCTTGAAGCATTGCATTCAAATATGAAATCAAGATATATGAATACCATTTATTGATGTAAAAATATAATTTTGTTCATAATCTTGCAAGAAATTTTTTAAAAAAGGAGAAAGTGCAGTTTTCGCCTGCAGTTTTAGTATAACTTTCTATAGCTATTAAAGAATCTACATTGACAGGAATTTTGATATTTACGCTACAGTTTATGCACTCCTTGTTAATATCTTTGTAAGTAAATCTAGCTCGCTAACTAAACTTCCGGCAACAATATACACTACTTTTGTGGCATGGAAGAAAAAATCATCATACTGGACTTTGGGTCACAATATACTCAACTTATTGCTCGAAGAATCAGAGAGTTAAATGTGTATTGTGAGATATATCCTTATCATCACACCTTGGAAAATTTGGATGGAATTAAAGGCATCATCTTATCAGGAAGTCCCTTTTCGGTAAACGATGCCCAAGCTCCCATGCCTAACTTGGAAAAGGTAAAAGGAAAGTTTCCCCTGCTTGGGGTGTGTTATGGAGCTCAATTACTCTCGAAAATGGAAGGCGGGAAGGTCATGCAATGTAATACCCGAGAGTACGGCAGAGCCAATCTTTCTTCTTTTAATGCTGACCATACACTGTTTAAAGGTTTGTCAATTAATACTCAGGTTTGGATGTCGCATGGGGACACCATTCTGGAAATTCCAGATCATTTTCTGCGTATTGCCAGCACGGAAAAAGTTAACATTGCAGGTTTTGCCATTCAAGGGGAAAACACTTTCGGCATTCAATTTCATCCTGAGGTGTTTCATACAACGGAAGGGGCAGTGATATTGAAAAATTTTATTATAGAAATTTGTGGTTGCAAACCCACTTGGACTCCTGACTCTTTTATTGATTCCACAGTAAAGGACCTAAAAGCAAAACTGGGTGATGATAAAGTTATTTTGGGCATTTCGGGTGGAGTGGATTCTTCTGTTGCCGCCGTTTTGTTAAGTAAAGCCATAGGCAAGAACTTGCATGGCATTTTTGTAAATAACGGATTGCTGCGTAAAAATGAATATGTTTCTGTGCTGGAATCATTAAAACAATTGGGACTGAATGTTACCGGGGTGGATGCTTCCGATTTGTTTCTGAACAATTTAAAAGGGGTTGTGGATCCGGAAGGGAAACGTAAGATTATTGGGAAAACATTTATCGATGTTTTTGATCAGGCATCGCAACATATTGAAGGTGCAAATTGGTTGGCTCAAGGAACCATTTATCCCGATGTAATTGAATCTCAATCGGTGAATGGCCCGTCGGCTACCATAAAATCTCATCATAATGTAGGAGGCTTGCCTGATTATATGAAACTTAAAGTGGTAGAACCCTTGAAAACACTTTTTAAGGATGAGGTCAGAAGGGTAGGGCTGGCCCTTGGATTACCTTTGGATTTGCTTAACCGTCATCCCTTTCCGGGGCCGGGTTTAGCCATTCGAATTTTTGGGGATATTACCCCCGAAAAAGTACACATGTTACAAGAAGTGGATGCCATATTTATTAATGGCTTGCATCAATTTGATTTATATAAAGAGGTTTGGCAAGCAGCGGCAATTCTCCTGCCTGTGCAATCGGTAGGGGTTATGGGCGACGAAAGAACCTACGAAAATGTGGTTGCATTGAGAGCAGTGAGCTCAACAGATGGTATGACAGCCGATTGGTCTCATCTACCTTATGATTTTTTAGCCAAAATTTCAAACGACATCATAAATCAAGTTAAGGGTGTGAACAGGGTGGTCTATGACATCAGTTCCAAACCCCCGGCTACCATCGAATGGGAGTAAATAAACCTCAAATCACATGAAAATGAAATGTTTTTTAATCATACTGCTTTTTTTCAGCTTCTGGAGTGCTGAAGCTCAGCAATCCAATGCTGTAATGAAGTCTGATTCAGTTCGCTGGGAAAAAGGGAAAAAGTTTTATATTCATAAAGTGGTTAAAGGGCAAACGGTTTTTGCCATATCCAAGTTATATGGGGTGAAAACGAATGAAATTGAAGAGTTTAATCCTGAAGTTAATAAAGGCATACAACCCGGGCAGTATTTAAGAATTCCTTCGAGCAATAATGAAAAAGAAGCTGTTAAAAATACCGAAAAAGGGCAAAATGTTGTGAAAACAACTGCAGTCCAAGAAAAGGCAGCTGTAAAAGATACCCTTAAATTAGTAAAAGATACACTGAAAAGAGACCTTGGGATACACATCATTCAAGCTAAGGAGACTTTTTCGTCCATTGCCAAGAAATACGGAATGAAAGTGCAGGAATTAAAGGCAATGAATCCGGATATGCAAGACAATTTGAAAATTGGAGGTAAATTAAAAGTGTGGATTGTAGATACCTTGCCCTCTCAAAGTAATCTTGAACCTGATAGGAAGAATGAATCAAACAACAAAGGAATTACAGAACCGGATTGCAATCATCCCGTTCTTAAGAAAACCTATAACATTTGTTTAATGCTTCCATTGTATTTGGGCCAAGTAGATGAAATTCAAACCACTAAACTGGAAGATGTTAAAGATCCCCTTTCCTATAAATCCTTTTCTTTTATTCAGTTTTACGAAGGGGTACTTTTGGCGATCGACAGTTTAGAGAAAATGGGGTTTCAAGCAAAATTGTTTGTATATGATGTTTCGGAAGATACCCTCAATATGAGGAAATTACTGCAGAAAAAAGAAATGTCGGAGATGGATTTGTTTATTGGACCTTTGTTTAGTTCCAATTTTAAGTTGGTAGCTGAATTTGCTAAAAAGCATGATATCAATATAGTAAATCCCTTTTCTACCCGTTCAGAAATTGTAAAGAACAATCCCAACGTGTTTAAATTGATGCCTTCCATGCAATATCAGTTTGAAAACCTATTTTCGTTTTTACAAAAACAACACCCCAATGCCAATGTCATTATTGTTCATAATAAAAAAGATGATGAAGTGAAAAATGCTGAAAAAGCAAGTTCCATTGTCAATAATCTTTTTAAGAACAATAAGAGTTTCAGAGGTGCCCAAATGGTGGTGTATAATGAAACAGGGATTAATGGCATCAGTAAATCTTTACAAAAAACGGATTGTAACATTATTCTTACCTTAACTTCAGGAGAAGCCTTTGTTCAAAATTATATTCGTAAGGTGATAGAATTGAAAGATTCAACAGTGTTATTGGTGGGTTTGCCCGAATGGGATAAATATGACAATATTGAAACTGAGTACTTTATAGAAACCCATTTGCATTCGTTTGGACCTTCTTTTGTTGAATATTCTGATGAATCGGTAAAATCCTTTGTTCTGAACTTTAGAAATCGATTCCAAATAGAACCGGAATTGGAAAAATACGCTTTTCAAGGATATGACGTTACTTTTTACTTTTTAACTGCATTAATGAAGTATGGTATCCATTTCGAAAATTGCCTTTCACAATTACCATATTCCGGTTTACAAACTCAATATAAATTTATTTCTACCCCCGGAAATGGGTTTGAAAATACTTTTTCCAATATTTCTAAAATTGAGAATTATAAGCTGAGAAATGTTTACTCCAAGCAAAAGGATTAATCAATCTATTTTGCTTTTGAAAAATAAGCTACTTTTTCGAGGGAGGTAATCATATCATATTCTTCTAAAAATACGGTAGAAGGAACATTTAAAGATTTAGGAGAGTAATTTAAAATCCCTTTAATTCCGGAGTTCACCAAATTTTCTGCAACTTTGGGGGCCTGTTCTGCAGGAACACTAATAATTCCAATACTGATATTTTCCGCTTTTACTATTTCGGCTAAGCGATCATAATGGTAGCAAGGAACATCGTTAAAGTAACAGTTAATTTTCTCTTCGTTTACATCAAAAGCAGCTACAATTTTTAGTTTAATTCTTTTCTCACTTAAATAATGAATAAGCGCTTTCCCTAAGTTTCCTAAACCAATAACAGCAACATTCATTCCTGTTTCGGTGTCAATTAAATGTCCAATATTGGCAACCAATTCGTCTATATCATACCCCTTTCTCAAGGTGCCGGTATGACCAATCAGCATTAAATCTCTCCTTACCTGAACCGGCGTAATGTGAAGTAAATGAGCCAATTGATGCGAAAAAATATGATGCTTCCCATTTTCTTTATAACCCAATACGGCCATTCGATATTTGCTTAATCGCTCAATCGTCTTTTCAGGAATTTTTTTCATAGTTAAATGTTTTTATTTAAAATATCACATTTATGAGGTCTACATATCAATTATTTTGTCAAAAAAATAATCTTAGGGTCTAGAATTTTACTCTTTTAGCCTTTACTTTTTTATTGACAAAAACAAAAATAATAATATTTCCATTCAATTATATGAAGTAACAATATTTTAATAAATCAAAAATGAATTTTTAAAATAATACCCATTATATTGTTATTTAAGCGGTACCGTTACTTTTAGACTGCTTTGGAGTACTCAATAAATATGGTTTTTATGATATATATCAAATTTTCGATAATAATGCAAATAATATGAAAATAATGTACTTTTACATATTATAAACCAAATCCAATCAAAATGAAAAAAATCATTACACTTTTATTTGTATTAAGTTTCCTTTTTAATGTAAAATCTCAAACCACATTAACTACTGCAGTAGATTTTACGGTTACGGATTTGAACGGAAATTCATTCAACTTATTTAATACTTTGAATAGCAATAAATATGTTTTTATTGATTTCTTTTTTACCACTTGTGTGCCATGCCAACAGAATACGCCAAAGGTGCAGTATGCTTTTCAACATTTTGGATGCAATACCAGTAATGTGTTTTTCATTAGTATTGATAATGGGGATAATAACGCTGCTTGTGCCAGTTTTGAAACTACTTATCAATCTTTAAGTGGAGCGAAATTTCCTTCAGCCAGTGGACTGGAAGGGGGTGCCAATGCTGTCGTTTCAGCTTATGGAATTCCTGCTTTCCCTACCTGCATTCTTATTGCCCCAAATAAAGCCATTGTGGAACAGGATATTTGGCCCATTAATGATGGCGCTTCTTTAACAACACTGATTCAAGGTCATGGTGGAACCTTAGCCACTTGCGCCGTGGGTGTTGACGAATTGAGTTCAAATCCCAGAACAGGTTTTGTTAACGCCTTTCCGGTTCCGTCACAGGGTAATTATACACTCCAATTCAATGCTGAATCCAATCAAGAAATTGGTTTTGAAGTATATAACTTGATGGGGGAAAAAGTGATTTCGATTCCTGCAGTTGAGTATACTGTCGGGTTATGCTCCTATACCATGAATGCTAATGAATTGGCAAGTGGGACTTACTTTGTTCATTTGATGTCAAAGGGTGTAAATCAGGATGTTAGAAAAATGGTTATTCTGAAATAAGTAAGGCTTTCTCTGGTTCCATCAAATCTTGCAAATAGTGATTTGCAATTCCAAAATTCTCTTTAATTTCTTGAATTTGAGATACAAAATCATCTTGTGACTTTGTTGATTTCTTCCGTTTAATTGCCGTGATCATGATGTTTTTGGGAGTGTGCTCAGTATCGATAAATTCGAAAACTTTGGTTTGATAGCCATTAGACTCCAATACCAAAGCTCTAATCGTATCCGTTAAGATTTCAGCTTGCCTTTCTTTTAAAATTCCATGTTGGTTGATAAAAGCAAAACCTTTAGTGCTCAACATCGCTTTTCTAATTTGTTTATGACAGCAAGGGGCACATATAATCACTTTTGCTTTCGCTTGAATGCCTTTATAAATAGCATCGTCAGTAGCAGTATCACAGGCATGCAGGGCAATAAAAATATCGGCTTTTGCTACCTCTGCCTCTTTAATATTTCCTTTTGAAAAGTGCAATTGTTCAAAATTGTGTTTACTTGCAATCGAATTGCACTGTTCAACCAACTCATTTCTTAACTCAATTCCGGAGATATTTGTTGGGATCTTTTTTGTATTCACCAAATAATCATACAAAGCGAAGGTCAAATACCCTTTTCCGGAGCCCATATCCACGATTTTTAGCACTTTAGAAGTATCAATTTGTTTTAACAGGCTATCAATAATCTCGATATACTTATTGATTTGCTTGTACTTGAATTGCATGCTGGTTTTAATTTGACCATCCTTGTCAGAAATCCCAAGATCAAACAAATAGCTTTCCGAATCAGCGTTTAGCAACCTGTTTTTTTTCTTATTGTGTTCGATACTTGGAACTGCATGTAAGGTAGGTTCTTTCTTTTTAAGCTTTGCCTTATTATCAGATTGAATACTTAAATGAAAGTCTCCTTCCGAAGTATATAAATCCGCTTGGTAAAAATTACAAACAATCAGTTGTTCGAGTACCGATAAGCTTTCTTCTAAAAAGTAATTTTTAGTCACATCCTTGGTAGGATATCGATAAACAAAACATGCTTTTAATCCCTCTCTTACTTGAATTAACTTTACCGAGACCGAGTTAATTTCATTTAACTTGTCTCTCTTATTCATAATTCCTAAACGAATTAAACGCTGATCATCAAAGCTTTTTTTAAAAGCAGCAATGAAAGCTTGTATGGGTTGTTGCATGTATAGTGTCTGTAAATTGTAAAAAATATCTTGCTCAGTTTCAGCTGAGTTACGCATTCAAAGTTTATTGAAGGCTTAAGAATTAAGGCTTAAGGAGTTTGACATCAAAGGCATTTAATCCTTTTGGGCTTTGGGCAACATTAAAATTGACCATATCACCTTCTTTTACAGGGTCTATTAATCCATTTAAATGTACAAAAATACTTTCCTGAGTTTCCAAGTCTCTAATAAAACCATATCCTTTTGAATCGTTGAAAAAGCTTATAATTCCTTTTCTTATGCTGTCAGCTGCGTCAATGTCTTCTTTTTTAGGAACACTGGTCAAAATATCCTCTGCGTTTATTTTTGTCTTTTTAAAAGGATCCGGTGGAGTAGAAGTAATTTGTCCGTTTTCATCAACATAAGCAATCATGTCATCTAAATTGCCACCACTTTTTGAGTTGGCTTTTCTTTCAAGTTTTTTTTGCTCTTTATCTTTTTTGTTTTTAGCCTTTTTCTTTTCTGCTTCTTTTTTATTCCACGTTTCCTGCGATTTGCCCATGATTTTCTTTTTAATTTTTTTTAATTTGTAATTTTGATTTATTTTGATGAAAATGATTAATAATCAGAGCAAAACATTTGAAAAAGCAAAAGTATGATTTTTCAGCAAGTATATTGTTACTATTGCTTTAAAATTTGAACTTTGTTATGCGATAAATTTACTAATTTTGACCCAAGCTTGCCTTTGATTGAAAATTGAATAATATATGCAAATCATTACGCTTTTAAGTGATTGGGGTTTAAAAGACCATTATGTGGCTTCGGTAAAAGGGGTGATTTACAAGATGTTGCCCGAAGTTACCCTAATTGATTTAAGTCATCAGGTTCGGCCTTATGATTATGATGAAGCCGGATTTATTCTAAAAAGTGCCTACCCCAATTTCCCGGAAGGAACGGTGCATATCATTGGGGTTAATGAAATAGCTTCTACCGAAAACCCGCATTTGGCCGTTAAATATAGAGGTCAGTATTTTATTGGAGCTGATAGCAGGATTTTTCAGCGGGTAATAGAAGAAAAACCCGACTCCATTATTGAATTGGAAGTGTATTCAGATTCCTCATATTATACTTTTCCAACCCGAGATGTTTTTGCAAAGTGTGCAGTTCAAATTATAAATGGGAAACCTTTGGAAGAAATGGGGGTGAAATATACAAAAATGGATACTTGGCTCATGATACATCCTCAAGCCAGCAGTGATACCATTAATGGAGCTGTCATTTATATCGACTCGTTTGAAAACAGTGTAACTAACATAGATATAGACTTATATCGAAAAGTTTCTAAAGGAAGGAAGCCTCATATTTTAGTGAATAGTTACGAATTGTTTGAAATTCAGCAGAGCTATACAGATGTGGAAAATAATGAGATGCTCGCATTGTTTGGTTCGCATGGCCAATTGGAAATAAGCATGTGCCATTACGCTTCAGCTTCTCTTGTTGGAATATCGGTTGGAACTCCTGTAAGAATAAGTTTTGAATAAAGATTTGCTTTCATTCCTTAACATAGCTAGTAGTTTATATTCTCAGAAAAAAACTTTTCGGCGCGAGATAGCTAAGAAAACGCTTACCCATTTAGCGGTAGAATTAAATCCGGTTGAAAAATTAATTTTAAAGAGAACGCATTTATATGGTGTTCAAGTTGCCGGTTATTTTGGAGAAGTACTATGTGCTTTGTATGGAATGAAGTTTAATAAATCCCTTCGCTTCCAATTTGCTAGTTTAGGGGCATGTGTCCCGATTTTGGACGGATTAACAGATGAATTAGGGGTTGAATTAGATGATTTACAGAAATTAATCTCAACACCTCCCGACTTAAATATCAATTCGTTTCTTGAAATTAAACTTACTGAACTTTTTAATGAATTGCAAATGGTTAGAAAGCTTGACTCTTTTTTCTTTACTACGCTTCAGGACGTTTTTGAGGCACAAAAAATGAGTTTAGAGCAAAAAAAGTCAACAATGAATTTTGACAATATCGAATCGGCAACTTATAAAAAAGGAGGAAGCGGCGCTTTGCTTTTTTTAAGTCTTGTAGATTCGATGCCATCCAAAGAAACTATGGATGCAATATATAAAATTGGAGCTTGGGTTCAAATATGCGATGATGCTTTTGATATTCAAAGAGATCGTAAGGAAAATATAAAAACGATTCCGAGTCTATTAAATGATCCTAAAATGATCGGACAAAAGATTTTGAGTGTAAAAAATGAAGCATTTGAGGCTCTAAAATGCACTCATTTCCCTGAACATAATATAAAGAAAACCCTTCGCATTTTAAGTTTGTATTCAAAGATGGTGGATGTATTCATCGATGACCTTATAAAAGTAAATGCAAAAAGGACCCAAGATGATTCGGAGCTCATTGTTCCGGATTTTAGTTTAAATTTCAAAGTGCTTCTTCGCTTGATGTTTTAAATCAAGTAGTTACTTAAAATTCCTAAGTTTTTTTGTACGGCTCGATTTTCGTAATTGGAGTCTGATATGACAATATTGTTATAAAACTGAAAAAATGTCAGTATGGAATAGTTGGCACAGCTTTTGACAAAGGGGGGGCTCATCAAAAAAAATAAATTATGCAAACCGGAAAAATAAACGTTCAAACAGAAAACATATTCCCTATCATTAAGAAGTTCTTGTACTCCGACCATGAAATATTTTTACGAGAACTTATCTCAAATGCGGTTGATGCTACTCAAAAAATTAAAACCCTTAGTTCTTTAGGTAAATATAATGGTGAATTGGGAAATTTGACCATAGAAGTAAAATTAGATAAGGAGGCTAAAACCCTGACCGTTAAAGATAAAGGTATTGGAATGACTTCCGAAGAAATAGATAAGTATATCAACCAAATAGCTTTTTCTAGTGCCGAGGAATTTGTGAAAAAATACAAAACGGATGCAAATGCCATTATTGGACATTTTGGGTTGGGTTTTTACTCTGCTTTCATGGTTTCCGAAAAAGTGGTTTTACATTCAAAATCTCATAAAAAAGACACCTCAAAAAAGGGAATGATGTGGGAATGCGATGGTAGTCCGGATTACACTCTTAACGAATGTGAGAAAATGGATAGAGGAACCGAAATCGTGCTTCATATTGCTGAAGATTCCGTGGAGTTTCTTGAAGAACATCGCATTTTAGACATTTTGAAAAAATACTGTAAATTTTTGCCGGTTGAAATTCAATTTGGAACTGAGAAAATTTTTGAACCCATTGAAGGAGAGGAAGATAAAACCAAAACTCAAGAAATAGAGAAGCCAAGAATTATTAATAATCCCAATCCTGCATGGAAAAAAATGCCCAATGAGCTTACGGAAGAGGATTATAAGCAATTCTATCACGAATTGTACCCTATGACGTTTGAGGAACCTTTATTTAATATTCATTTAAATGTAGATTACCCTTTTAATTTGACCGGAATCTTATATTTTCCAAAAGTGAAAAGCAATTTGGAAATTCAGAAAAACAAAATACAACTTTATTGTAATCAGGTGTTTATCACTGATTCAGTGGAAGGTATTGTGCCGGAATTTCTTACTTTATTACATGGTGTAATCGATTCTCCTGATATTCCTTTAAATGTGTCTCGCAGCTATTTGCAAAGCGATTCAAACGTAAAAAAGATTTCGACACATATCAGCAAAAAAGTAGCTGATAAATTGGAAGAACTTTTCAAAGAAAACAGAGAAGAATTTGAGAAAAAATGGGACGATATTAAGGTTTTCATTCAGTACGGTATGTTGAGTGATGACAAATTCTATGAAAGAGCGGAGAAGTTTACTTTATTTAAAAACACTGAAAATAAGTATTTTACCTTCGAAGAATATGCAAATCATGTAAATAGTTTGCAAACTGACAAAAATGGAAGTGTAGTATATTTATATGCTTCTCAACTGGAAGAACAACACAGTTATATTTCATCAGCAAAGGAGAGAAGTTATGATGTGTTGCTAATGGATGGGGTATTGGATTCTCACTTTATTAATCTGATTGAAAGAAAATTAGAAAAAACAAGCTTTAAAAGAGTAGATGCTGAAATTATAGAAAAGCTTATTGAGAAAGAAGAAACGCTTCCATCTAAATTGTCAGAAGAAGATCAGAAAGCACTAAAACCCTTATTCGAGGCTGAAGCTTCTAAAGATAGATATAATGTAGTTTTTGAAAACCTCAGTGAAAATGAAATGCCTGTAATTATCACTCAGCCGGAATTCATGCGTAGAATGAAAGACATGTCTGCTTTAGGTGGTGGCGGTGGCATGATGATGGGGAATATGCCTGATTTTTACCAACTGGTAATCAATTCAAACCATCCATTAATTGGTGCTTTGGTTGCTAATAAAGATGAGGAACAACAAAAGGTTTTGATTAAACAATTATTGGATATTGCGCTTTTATCACAAAATCTTTTAAAAGGTCAGCCCTTAACCGAATTTTTAAAGCGGAGTGTTCAAATGATTCAGCAAGAAGGAAAGTAAATTGGCTTATTGATTTTCGGGTTTCGCTGCTTTTTTGGTAAATATGCTTTTAAATTTATCCAAATTCCAGCGAAACTTCTTTTTGTTTTTGAAATATTCGACCCAGATAACCCAAAGCGAAAAAATTACTACATAGAATAAGGGGCGGAATGCATAATCATGCATCCAATGAAAGGAATTTGGGAAATACCTGACTAATTCAGCTAAGCCAACGATTCTTAAGACGTTAGTTAAATAAACCAGGATTAAACCCATTGGAATATACCATAATTTATGCTTCCAGGGACCTGGGAAAATGATCATCAGTAAGGCAAACTGAATAAATTGTTTAACTCCTGAACAACTCTGAACAACATTCATAGTAAAGGCACATTTATCCCCAAGGGGGCTGGGATCAATACAAAAACTATGGTCTGAAGCATTAATGGGGATAATGAATAAATTCTCCATTACCCACTTGCTGGAGTTAAATAACAAATCGACAAAATAATTATGAAACCCGGGGGGTAATACTTGCCACCCGAAAATAAAGTAATCGAATTTAACAGCCCATATTTTAAATAAGATATGAATGCTTAATGTTATAAAAACAAATAAAATAACATCTCGTAAGGGTTTCAATTTGTATTTCTCTTCAAGTCCCAAATATATTTTCTGAAAATAATTCATGTTTAATAGGGTATTAAATTTTTATTACTTTTTGATTTCTTTTTTATAATTTCGCAAAAATAATAAAAATAGAAGACTTATTATGGATTTATCTCCTTCTGAAACTAGCGAACACAAACATACTCATAGGCATAGACATAAGCACAGGCATAGAAGTAAACCTATAATCCCTATGCTAAAGGTTGAAGAAAGTAAGGATAATTTCGAGTTTTCCAAAAGCAAGGCAACTTTAATCAATACGGCTATAAACTCGATGATTATCTTTGTTTTGGCTTTTTATATCATCGATTTTCTAACTCAGTTAATTGCCAGTTATATCGCTTATTCGTATGATATACACAGTGTTGTAAAGTTTTCCGGGATTGAGTTTCTTGAAAAGGAAAAGTCGATTAAATGGACCACCCTTTCTGTTTTTATGATATACATGGGGCCATTAATTATTATGACTTTATTGGGATTTGTTTGGAAATGGATTATAACTAAATCTAATTTAGATGAACTTATTTTTCGTGGAGCACCAAAAATATTAAGATGGAAAAATAGCTTTCATGAAAATCCTTTTATAGGGAAAGTTTTTTATATGTGGCTTTTCTTTCATGCTGTATCCAATTTATTTACTTCACTTGCTGTTGAGATTTTTTCAGACAAGGAGTTGGGATTTTGGGTTTCTTATTTAGAGATTGCCAAATCAATAAAAATAGTTTTATCAACTTTCTTTTTAATTATTCTGGCTTATATTGGTAAAAGCAGTTTAAAGCTTGTGTTAAGGACTTCTTTATATAAAAAATTAATTGTACCTTCAGGTAGACCCTATTTCATTTTATTTCAATTGGCCATTCCATGGTTCTTGGGTACGATTTGTATATGGATTTTGAAACTTCCTAATTTTGAAGTTTCCACTTCAATTTTAGGCTTGTTTGGAATGGGCAGTTTATTTGTCTTGATGTTATATAAAACCAAACCTAACCTTAAAATTACTATTTACAAAAGTGATAAATCACTGGATTTTGTTTCTTTTAAATGGCTTGCTTTTATGATTGGTACTTTTGTAACCTATAGGTTTATACTGCCACTAATCTTTAATAGGTAAATTAATAAATAATATCTTCCATTGTAAAGCCCAACTTTAGAAGCATTTCAGGGCTTAAACATTTTTCAAGCAAATCTTTCGTTAAAAATTGAAAATGCTCATTTGCTGCAAATATGTCCTTGCTATTTGATTTCATCCATTTTGCAAGTTCGTTAGATTTATGGTAGCCTATAAAAGGGAGTAGTGCAGTTGTTATTGAAGGGCTACGAAATAATTTTTGCAAAGCAATTTCATGATTTATGGTAAGGTTACAGATCAAATTCTCAAATATCGAAGTGTCTGCGGCAATAAGTAGTTTTATAGATTCCAACAAAGTATGACCTATGATTGGCAGATAAGCATTAAGATCCAAGCAGCCTTGTCCACATAAAGAGCTGATTAATTGGTCGTTTGCGTATATTTTGTGTGAGATGCTTATCACGAATTCCGGGATTACAGGGTTTGTTTTTCCGGGCATTATGGAGCTTCCGACCTGCTTTTGAGGAATAGAAATTTCCTTTTCAAAGACCAACGACGAAGAAAGCAATCTTAAATCACTCACCAACTTTTCTAAGTTTACTGCATGGGCTTTTATTATTGCATGAATTTCAACAAAAGCATCCAAATTACAAGTATTATCGGAAAGATTTTCACTTCTGGAAATAGGTAAATTTGTCAGCTTTTGAACTTCGTTTACTACCTCTATAATAAAATACCTGGGTATAGTCAGCCCGGTTCCTACAGCACTTCCCCCTAAATTCACCACTTTTATTCTTTCAAAACATTTCGAAACCCGCCACCAATCACGAGATAGAGCATCGTTATAGGTGCTCAATAATTTACCAAAAGAGCTTGGAACAGCTTCCTGCATTTGGGTATAAGCCATTCTTAAATGGTTTTGATGCTTTTTTTCAAGGATTTCCGTTTGCTGCCGCAGTTGGTCTATTTTCTGTTGCAACTTTTCAAGTAATTGGATTGCAGCTATTTTAAGAGCAGTAGGAATTACATCGTTAGTGGACTGGTATATATTTGCTGTTTCTATCGGGTCTATATATTGATAATCGCCCAAGGATTTTTGCGATTTTTGCAGAGCTACATTGCTAAGTATTTCATTAACATTCATGTTGATGCTGGTGCCTGCTCCACCTGAAATCGCGGGGACGATGAATTCGCCATAATGTTCTCCTTGAGAAATCTCCTTGGCTGCATGTATTAATGCATCCATTTTATTTATGTCTATTAATTTAAAAGGAATTTGATTCTCATGATATTTTTTCAATAGGTTTGATCTGTAATTATTGTAGGTGTTATAGCAAGCAAGTTTTACCAATCCCAACGCTTGGTACCATTCTTTATGAAAAAGCGTCGTATCAGGGAAGTTGTTTTTTGCCCTTAAAGAATGGATTCCATATAAAGCGGCGTCAGGAACTTCCATTTCACCTATAAAATCTTTTTCAAGTCTACTCATATTATGGATTGAATTAAATATCGTAAAAGCATCAAGTTGAGGAAAATGACAACACTCCCAATAATATACAATAGTGTCGTTGTATGCCATTTGTTAACATATTTCCCCATTACTTTTTTTGATGAGGTCAGGTATATCTGAAGGAATATGGTAATGGGTAGTTGAATACTCAGCATCATTTGTGAAATAATAAGTCCTTGGTAGGGGTTTGAAATTGCAAAAATCAATAATAACGCAGGAATCATTGTAATGAGTACCCCTAATTTTGAATGATTATCTTTGATGTTGTATGGTTCGTTAAAAAAACCGGCAAAGATTGAGCCTCCCGCCATAGATGCCGTAATTGAAGATGCTATTCCTGCAAACAGTAATGCAATGCCAAAAACAATGGACGCGGCATTACCCAATAAAGGTTTAAGCATTTGTTGTGATTGTTCCAATTCAGTCACAGGAACCGCATTTTTATGAAATGTAGCCGCAGCTAATAAAATCATGGCGCTATTGATTGCAAATCCGATAATCATTGAGAAAAGGGTGTCGAAAAGCTCAAAGTTAAGTTGATGTTTGATGATTTTTTCATCCTGAGTGTTCCATTGCCTACTTTGAATGATTTCGGAATGCAAAAAAAGATTGTGTGGCATCACCACAGCTCCAAGTACACACATAATTATTGCTATTGACCCATTGGGTATTGATGGGACTACCCAAGCCTTAGTTGCTGCACCCCAATCAATTTCCACTAAGGATAACTCATAAATAAATGCCAAGCCAATAATTGAAACGAATCCAATGATAATGGTCTCAATTCTACGGTATGAATTTCGAAAAACCAGAAACAGGATAATAACTACAGAAATGACGGCAGATATATTTAAAGGGATGTGAAACAGCAAATTAATGGCAATAGAAGCCCCTAGGATCTCAGCAAAAGCAGTTGAAATTGAGGCAAGAACGGCAGTAGATAATATGGATTTTGAATACACAGGCTTCAGATACTTTACAGCCGCTTCTGACAAGCATAATCCTGTTGCAATACCCAAATGAGCTACATTATGTTGTAAGACGATTAACATGATTGTGGAAAGCGTCACCATCCACAATAATGTATAACCGAATCCTGAACCGGCTGCTAGATTGGATGCCCAATTTCCCGGATCGATAAACCCAACGGTTACAATTAATCCGGGGCCAAGGTATTTGAGAATTTCAAATGCTCCAAATACTTTTTTATGGTCTTTACGCTTTAAATCTTTAATAAATCCAATCACACTGTATCTGTTTTTACAAAAATAACACAACTTAACGATATACCTGCGAAATTTATTTAAAAGCTGTTTTTAGCATTCGTTTTTCCAATTCATCAAATTTTATCGATATTTGCAATAAAATATTCAAAAGCACTATAATGGAAATTCTTGAAATCCTAAAATACATTTTGCCATCAACCATTGTTTTGGCAACATCCTATTACTTGTTAAGGTTGTATTTAACTCACGACCATAAAAAAGTGGTTTTAGAATTGAAACAAAATAACAGGAATTTACTGACTCCTTTGCGTTTACAAGCTTATGAACGAGTAATCATGTTGTTAGAAAGAATGAGTCCTTCGAACCTTATTCTTAGGATGAGCAACCCAGCTTTTGATGCAATGCAATTGCAAATGGTATTGGTGAGAACCATTCGGGATGAATTCGATCATAATTTGAGTCAACAAATTTATATTTCTTCTCCTGCTTGGGATTTATTGAAAAACGCTAAGGAAGAAACCATAAAATTGATTAACATTGCTTCCTCAGAACTGCCTAAAGGTGCCACTGCAACAGAACTATCTTCTAAAATCATAGAGAAGTTTGCAGGTATCGAAAAATCACCAATATCCATTGCTCAGGAATTTATTAAAAGTGAAGTAAGGAGCTTATTTTAAAATTTCAAAGAGATTCATTTGAATTAATATTTAATATTTTTTCAAAAAATGCAGATTATCAATTATTAATGTTTATATTTGCGGCATAAATCAGTATTATATATGCTTATCTTTGGTAAATTGAATTCATTGAGTTTCCACTTCAAGCTGAAAAGTACGTATTAATCAACTCAAAAGCTGACTGCGAAATTTACCATCCCCTTCCATTTTCTACACAAAAAAGAGCGATTAAAAACATGAATACTGTTTTACCTATATTAATTTTAATCTTTACAGCACTCAAAAAAGAAAAGTGCCTTATGGATAGTTTTAACCAATAAATTTAACAAACATGAACATTTACGTTGGAAACCTTCACTTTAATGTGGACAGTGAAGACCTCAAAAGAGTTTTTGAGGAGTACGGAGAAGTAACATCCGCCACAGTGATTACAGACAAATTTACAGGCAGAAGCAAAGGCTTTGGCTTTGTTGAAATGTCAGACAATGCAGACGCAAACAAAGCTATTGAAGCTCTCAATCAAGCCGAATTACAAGGCAGACAAATGAAAGTGAACGAAGCTCGCGAACGTACTGAAAATAACGACAGAAGTAATTACAAAAAACGTTACTAATTTTCCATGAAAGGGAAAATTAAGTGGTATGATGAAGTGAAAGGATACGGATTCATCCAAACCGAAGAAGGCACAGATATTTTTGTACATAACTCGGGTTTGAAAAGCATTTTTAATGGACTTGAACCAGGCCAAGATGTCGAATTTGAAGTTCGACAAGGCGATAAGGGAATGGTTGCATTTAATGTTGCTAACGCTTAAAAATTAGAAGCTACCCGCTGATAATATGATTCATCTTTATTCATAGAGATGTAAAAACCCCGGCAAAATTTGTCGGGGTTTTATTTTAGTATTCACTCAGCCTATACAATTTCAGCTTAAAGTTGTCAATGTAAAACGGCTTTTGATTTCTGTTCCAAAGGTAAATTCTTATTTTATCTTTTGGCAAAATATTGATATTTAAATGAATTGAATAATGCCAGGTTTTCCAGACACCGGTTTTTGAATCAGGATACTCATTTACAGGAAAAGAGTTATAGTAATAACTTGACCCACTTGAATCGCAAATATCAAATATGACTAAAGCTGAGGAACAACTGTTGGTCTCCAATTCTTTTCGATCGAGACTGATTTCGGCGAAGAGACCCTTAGACGAGGTAAATTGCTGGTTAGTAGGTATTTCCAGCATGCAATTGAATTCTTTTTTTGAATAATCACAAACTCTTGATTTTATTTCTTTGTCGTAAATAGTATTCCCTACTTTTACCATTGAATTTTCTTTTTCGAAATCAGCATTCACATCAATAATAAGTTTTGGGTGGGATTGATAGGGAAGAATGTCGGAATATCCCCCTAAACTATTGATATAAGCATCCGAAGTTTGGAGAAAAGTATATCGGTATTTACCGAAATTCATAAAATCGGGTGTAATGATGTTGTAATAATACTGGGTACTTTGAACTAAATTCAATCCCATGAAAAGAAAACATAAAGTGTAGATGCTTATTTTGATCGCTTTGGACTTAATGCTTTGTAAGAGAAAAGCCAAACCAAGAGCAACCAATGCATAAAAATCAATCAAAGCGCGTTGCCCAAAGGAGGACCCGTAATACCAATTCCACCAGGAACTTATGAAATATATTAACACGCCAAAGAAAAGTAAATATGAAATCAATTCAAACTTGAATTTTCGGCGGCTGAGGATGCCGATAAATCCCAATAAAGCCAAGGGTGTGTAAATAAAAAGCCCTTTCCTAAAACCAAACAGCACTTCCCAAATTTTAGGAGATAGGAAATTAAATCCTTCATCCTCATATATTTGTGCTGACCATTTCCCGGTTTGTTGATACCAAAGGTAGGATTGCAGAAAATAGAGAACCCCCAAAATTAGAACCACAATGCCCATCTTTTGGAAGTTAAAAACAGATACTAAGCTTTCCTTAAAGGTTTTTAAATTTCCGGATAGGAAGGGTAATGCTAAGATAACCAGAATATTAATAGGCCGAATAAGGATGATTAATCCCAAAACAAAAGCATTGAGATATAAAAACCGTTTGTTTTTATCAATGAAATACTTTTTAGCTAGAAAAAGGAAAATGCTGATAAACGAAAATGAATATACATGCGACATTGAAGGGGAATCAACGGTATACATCAGAAGATTGGTTCCGAAAACGATAAGAAATAATACCCAAGGAATAACGGATATTCTGATTTTGTATAATTTTAAAAGTGATTTTAAAAAGTATAAGCCTAACAGTAAGTAGAACCAAGCAGCCAATCCAATGGCCTTTTGAAATGGCATGCTGTAGCCATCCATTTTCTCTCCGGTGCAATATGCAACACCACAGGCAATTCCAAAAAATGGTGACATGGCAATGGCGGTACCAACGAAATATTTATTTACTCGATTAAGGTCAGGATTCTTATTCGCAATATCCGGAATTCCCTGCATGGGCTGTCCTAAAAATAGATAGGGTAAATATGAATAGTAGCCTTTCCCGTCGCTTTGAATAATATGCTGGTTTGGGTTTCCTGAGCTGTTGTGCCATGAATATCGATAGACAAGCAAAAAAGTAGTCAGGCCAATGATAGCGAGGATGAAATTTTCAAAAATCCATCTTGGAAATTTCTTTTGTAAAAACAGAGTGTACTTTCCAAGCATAGGTTCGTTTCGTCAATTCGAAACAAATGTATTAAATATCTATTTCTTTTAATCAATTAACCGGTCTTTCAGAGGAAAAGTAATTTTGTCACGTCTTCTGATTTAGGCGTTTTTTACTTTGCGAAAATTCTTTTCAAGCTCCTTAAAACATTTACATTCTGCATTTTAAATTATTTATTTCCTGCTTTCTTCAAAATTTCATAAATTCGCAGAGCAAAACCAATGGCAACTACCCATAAATCCATAGCTTTTTTCGATTTCGATGGAACCATCACTCACAATGATAGTTTTTTGCAATTCTTGCTGTTTACTCATGGCAAATTTGGCTTGTTTTTGAGGTTGATATTGTTGTCGCCTATTTTTATTTTGTACAGGCTGAAAATGATAAGTGATCACACTTCTAAAGAAATCATCTTTGCATCATTTTATAAAAACAAGCCTTTCGATAAGGTTCAGGCAAAGGCAGGCTATTTTGCGGAAAACATTATCCCGACTTATATTAAAAAGGATGCTCTCGAAAGAATTCATTGGCACCAAGACCAGGGCCATGAAGTAGTTATTGTGAGTGCCGGATTTTCTTTTATTTTGAAGCCCTGGTGCGATAAAAACCATTTGGAGTTGCTTGCAACTGAAATTGAAGTGATCCAAGGAAACATCAGTGGGCGGTTTTCCGGAGCCAATTGCTGGGGCAAAGGAAAGTTGAAAAGGATACAAGAAAAATTCGACCTTTCGGAATTTTCTACTATCTTTGCTTATGGAGACAGCGACGGCGACAAAGAAATGCTCTCCATTGCACATCAAGCATTTTATAAGAACTTTAATTCATGAAGGTTAAATTCATATTTTTCTTGTTTGTAATTTCATTTTTGCTGCATTCTTGTAAAAAAGGAGTGCCTTCATGGGAGACGGATATAACTGCTCCAATAATTCACTTTAGTCTCGACATCGACAATTTGATTCCCGACTCCTTGATGCAAACCGATGCTAATAATGCCATTACCTTGGTTTTCGACAAGAAAATATATGAGTTGGCCCTCGACTCTATGGTAAGTTTCCACGATACCAATTCTGCTTTGTATTTCTTTTCACCGGTAACAGGTGTTTTGCAGCCCGGTCAATCTCTTGTTAATTCTACGGATATTAAAAAATTTAATTTTGGAAGTGCGCAATTGTCTTCTATAAAGGTAAAGCATGGGAGTATTCTTGTTAAGTATTCCAATTCTTTGCTTGAGAAAGTTGATGTTTCATATACTTTTCCTAATTCCAATTTGAACGGAAGCCCATTCAGCATTCATGAAATATTGCCATCCCATGCTGACAACCCCAATCCGATTTATAAAACCTATGATATTTCCGGATGCTATTTCGATTTAACAGGTTTAAATCATAATGCTTTTAATACCACAGTTATTCATGGCGTTATTAATATAGATGCGAACGCCCAACCGGTGAATGTAAACGCTTTTGACAATGTGGTCATGAGTTCTACCTTTAACGATATTGAAATAGGATTTGCCAAGGGATATTTTGGCAGTAGCACATACGAAATTGGACCCGAAATTACCAATTTGGGTTTATTTAGAAATATTAGGTCAGGCAACCTGCAATTGAATAATGTGAGCATGAAATTGCTAGTTCACAATGGTTTAGGAGTGGATGCAAGGGCTCTATTGAAAAGTTTTTGGAGCATGAACTCCTTTAATCAAAATACCATTTCACTTAACAGCCCTCTTATCAACCAGCCTTTGAATATTTCAAGAGCTATTGAAACGAATCAGATTGGGCAAGCTGTTCAAGCTTCTGATTATGTGTATGATTTTTCCAATTCGAACGTTGCCGCATTACTGGAAAATTTTCCGGATTACATTGGATACCACCTGCAAATTTCCTCTAATCCTCTTGGAAATGTATCTTCCGGAGACGATTTTTATTATGATGGAAATCCTTTTAGTGCTTCGCTTCAAATTGAAGTTCCGCTTTCGATGATTGCCTCTGATTTAGTTGTTGCAGATACGAATGCTTTTATTTTTTCTACTGGAAATGTAAATTCAGGACAATTTTATATTACCGTAATAAATGGCTTTCCATTAAGTGCGAACCTTGAATTGAAACTGTTTGATAATCATAACATTCAAATTCACACCTTAATGGCAAATCAGCTTATATCACCCGCCATTTTGGGAACCAATGGGAAGGTGACGGAAAATACCAAATCTATTGTTGTTATTTCCCTTAATGAATTGGATATGTATAAGCTGAAAAACACTTCTAGAATTTGTTCTTATGTAAAATTCAATACCATGCCTCAGGCATCAGCCGTTCGAATCTATAAAGATTATAAAATGGATATTACAGTTTCCGGGAATTTTAATTTTACGATTCAATAATATGAGGCTATCATTCTTTTCGGTATTGCTCTTCTTTTTGCCTGCCATGAGCATAGCACAGGAATACAGCCTCTTAACCAATCAAGACACTACGTTAAAAGATGCAGTGTATTCCAATTTTCAGATAGACCTGAATTCCAATGGATTGACCAATGAGTTTATAAATGCATACTACCAAGGTTCGTTTATATCTCAGGAAATTAAAAATCGTTCTCTTGCTAATCTTGGGAAGATGAACATTTTAGGAGATTTTCAAAAAAGCGAACTGGCTTGGGTGCATACATTATCTAACATAGACAATCCATCTGATGTTTTTATTAAAGTGGACCAATATTCCATCAATGAAATGAAATTTGCCGATGACTTATTTAAGTTGGTTTTTTATGGTAACAATGATTTTATTGAGAAAATGGCAAGATTTTCCAACTCGGGATACCAATCTTTTCAATATTTGCAGTGCAAAGTAGGTTTTTCTTATCGCTTTCCCGAAAAATCAGGACTACATCAATTTCAAATTGCCTTAGGATTGAATTTAGGGCAGAACCATAATAAAATTCAAGTAAATACCGGTGATTTTTACACCCAAACCCATGGAGAACATATCTATTTGGGCTTAGATGC
This sequence comes from uncultured Bacteroidales bacterium, assembly GCA_964543995.1. Taxonomy (GTDB): domain Bacteria; phylum Bacteroidota; class Bacteroidia; order Bacteroidales; family CAIXTV01; genus CAIXTV01. The sequence goes on along the minus strand of CAZJBB010000012.1, from coordinate 6,122 downwards.
ACAAATTCAACAAACGGATACCAATCGTAAATCCTTTTTTGATTTTAATGGTTGGGGTCCCAATATTGATTTGTCTTATCAATATCAATTTAAGCATAAAAACACCCTGGGAATTGCCATAGAAAACCTTGGTTATGTGGAATGGAATCCAAATTCTTTCAGCAAACATTGTGATACCGCGATTCATTTTCGTGGTATTGAAGTAAACGATGCTTTTCATATTCCGGTGGATCTTTTTGGGAATAAACTCGATAGTTTAAAAAATGAACTTGCTTATAATCAGCATACTACACAGTATATTACCTATACGCCGGCAAAAATAAAACTGTTTTATTATCAAGCCTTCCTTCATAACTCCTTGCATCTAAATATTGAAACGGGATATACTTTGTTTTCCTATCAGAAACCCTATATTTACTTACAAGCAGCTTGGCAAGCTTCCCCTCATTTTTTTATTGCCCCATTGATAAAATATGGTGGTTATGGAAAGTTAAACCTGGGGGCTTCTGTCGGTATCAATCATTGGAAAAACTTTAATCTGATGCTTTATACGCAATATATAAACGGGCTTATTTCTCCTTCAACTGTGAGCGGGGAGGGAGTGGGTCTGACATTATCCAAACGATTTTAAAATGTAATTGTATGAAAGTTCCAATTCCACCCATACCAAAAATTAAATACATCAATAGTGGTAATTTTATATTACTAGCCGGCCCTTGTATCATAGAAGATGAAGATACCACATACAGGATTGCTGAAAACATTAGCCAAATAGTGGAGAAATTGCAAATACCCTTTGTTTTTAAAGCTTCCTACCGCAAGGCAAATCGGTCGAAGTCCAGTTCCTTTGTTGGGATCGGAGATATAAAAGCATTGGGAATATTAAAGGACATTGGTGTAAAATATAATATTCCTGTAGTAACGGATATTCATTCTGCTCAGGAAGCGGAAATGGCTGCTCGATATGCTGATATACTGCAAATTCCCGCATTTTTATGCAGACAAACAGACCTATTGATTGCTGCTGCAAACACACAAAAAGTGATTAACATTAAAAAAGGACAATTTGTATCCCCTGAAGTGATGAGTTTTGCCGCTGAAAAGATTATTGAACATGGAAATAATAAGATATTTTTAACCGAAAGAGGCAGCATGTTCGGTTATTATGATTTGGTGGTAGATTTTCGTAATATTTATGAGATGCGAAATCTAGGTTATCCTGTGATTTATGATGTAACACACTCTCTTCAGCAGCCCAATTCAAGCTCAGGGGTTTCCGGTGGAAAGCCTCATTTGATTTCATCCTTGGCTTGTGCGGGTGTTGCCGCAGGGGCCGATGGGATTTTTATAGAAACCCATCCCAACCCTAAACAAGCAAAAAGCGACGGAGCCAATATGCTAAATCTTGCAGACCTTGAACCCCTTTTGGAGAAATTAGTACGAGTACGTAAAGCTGTTAATGGATGAAAAAGCTGCCTTTTTTATTGTTGTGGTGCTTTTTTATTGCCAATAATTTGAAGTCTCAGCAAATTTGGACTTCATCTTATGGAGTGCCGGGTTACAATACCGGGGTGGCAACCCGCCCTGCAGCGGATGGAGGATATATGGTCTTTGGAAACCGTACCGGAATCTCAGGAAATGGGGATATTTTTTGTGTGAGAATTGACTCCATGGGAAATCGATTGTATGATAAAATTATTGACTTTGGGAATTTAATTGTTGCCACCGGAGTTTGCACTATGGAAAAACAAGGCTATGGGATTATTGGATATTCCTATGTTTCAGCTGAAAAAGGCTATGATATGTTGCTCATTCGAACAGACACCGCCGGCAATGTTTTGTGGAGTAAAACCTATGGGGGAAATGACTGGGATATGGCATACTCTGTTATTAATTTACCTGATTCAGGATTTTTGTTTTGTGGAGAAACCTATACTAATACGGCAGGGCATAATGATGCAGTTATTGTTCGCACAAACTCAGTAGGGGATACCTTATGGACCAAGACCTTCGGGGGAAGTGGATCAGATGTTTTCAGTGCTATTGATAGTGCAGGTCAAAATGAGTTTTTTGTTGCCGGGACTTCAAATAGTTTTGGGACCTCTAATCTTGGCGTATGGATTATGAAATGTAATTTAAGTGGAGATACGCTGTGGACGAAACATTATGGAAGCACTGACCAAAACCAAAGGGTATATAGTGCTTTAGTCAGTTTGGATAAAGGTCTTTTTATAGTGGGTGTTGCTGCAGATACGACCCTTAATTCTATTTCTCACCATTTGATTCTTAGAGTAAACAAAGATGGCGCCTATATGTGGCACGAAATTCCGGTTTGGCTTCCTAAGAATGACGAAATCAGATCCGTGCACCAAAGAGCGGATAGCACTATTGTATACGCCGGATATACAGAAAATTCAGGTGGAGGAGGAAAGGATATGCTAGTTAATTACTTGAATAATGACCACACAGAAAGATATGGTACTACCATTGGAGGCTTAGCCACCGAAACTTCAAACGATGTAATTTTTACTTTGGATGGAGGGTGTGTGGTTAGCGGAACCACCAATGGATTTGGATTGTATGTGAGCGATGCCTTGGTTGTTAAATTAGATTCAGCTTTAGCTAAGAACACAAACGTGATGCATTTGACTGCGATTCATGACCAAGTCACCAAAGGAGAAAAGGAACTGTTACTTTTCCCTAATCCTGCCGGTTCATTTGTGAACGTTCAATTGAATGAAGCAGTTACACAGACTGTGAATTATAAAATATTCTCTTTACAAGGGGTGGCTTTAGTTTCTAAAACCTTGAATATATCAAATGGTAAGGGTGTAGTTTACCTTAGTGACATTCTCTCCGGTGCATATTTGATATCTATGGTGATTTCAGATAAAGAGGTTGTAAACCAACTGTTTATTAAATTGTAATACACCTCTTTATGGAAGAATTGGTCTTAAAAGGAGAAAGCAACTTAAGCCGGACCAAAGGCTTTTTAAAGTTGAAAATGCTCATTCTTTTCATTTTTATTCTTTCTCTTTCTTACTTTTTCATTCGGCCTACCTTCGAAATTGAGACTACTTCTGCAGAAACCTCTAGTTTTTACTTTAGGGAAGACTCTATTATTACCATTACCGTGACTGCAGCAGGTGATGCCATGGCTCACATGCCTCAAATTCAAGCAGCTTTTGATGCCAAAAGCAATCGTTATGACTTTAATTCGGTCTTTCAAAATATTAAACCCATTTTAAGGACTTCGGACTTGAATATTGTCAATCTTGAAACAAATTTGGCTGGCGAACCCTATAGCGGATATCCTCGATTTTCAGCACCGGATAGTTTTGCTGCCGGATTGATAAATACTGGCTTTAATTTTTTTCTGAATGCAAATAACCACTGTGCAGACAAAGATTATGAGGGCTTAAATAAAACCATAGCGTTTTTGGATGCGAGAAATGTTCCACATGTTGGCATATATAAAAACGATAGCGACCGAAAAGCTCATTATCCATACATTCTTTCAATAAAAGGGATTACCCTCGGAATACTGAATTATACTTATGGCACCAATGGAAATAAAGTAAGTGGAGGAGGAGTGATCAATTACATCAATCAAACAGCAATACTAAATGATTTGAAATCGCTAAACGATAAACATTGCGATGTAATTATTGCCTGTATTCATTGGGGAACAGAGTACGATAGAATGCCGGATGCTTCTCAACTGAAAACCGAAAGATTTTTAATTGAAAATGGAGTGAATGTGATTATTGGATCGCACCCTCATGTAATCCAACCGCTTGGAATGGATACAGTTACCATTAACAAAGAACTTAGGTCTGCATTGGTATATTGGTCGCTGGGGAATTTTGTTTCTAATCAACGACAACAATATACCGATGGCGGAATCTTAGCGCGCTTTCAAATTTCAAAAAACAAGATAAGCGGAAAGGTGGTTGTGAAAAATGAGAGCTTTATTCCTTGCTGGGTGTATAGAACCGACGATTCTAAACAGTATGCTTTGTGGCCGGTGTATCAATTTGAAAAAGACAGTATTAGCTTAAATCATTTGGGAGTAAAACTTAAAACTGACTTTCTGCAGTTTGCTTCAGACACAAGAAAGCATTTGTTAGGGAGAGATACCAATATTGTAGAATGGAAGCCTTAATTTGTAATTGATTTTTTTGATGTATGAGTTTAATATTCAGTGCTTTTATATCAATTTCTGTTTGCTTTCTCTTTGTAAGTGGGTATTATATTTTTAGGTGGCAAAGGGAAGTCCGGTTTCTTAAAAAGACCCTGAATGGAATTATTGGGAAAAGATTTATTGAAACCCATGACGATTTAGTGAAAATAAAAAACTTTTTGACTCAAAATATCCGATTCGATGTAGAAAAAAGGGAAGCAAAAAGACCTTTTCTACGTGAAACCGCAATGAATATTTTAAAAAGTGGATATGGGTTTTGTGGAGAAAATGCCAGGGTCGCCATTTTATTGCTTAAGCTTGGGAAAATACAAGCTAACAGGTTGTATGTTTTTGGAGAGCAATGGAATCATGTGGCGGTGGAGCTTAAATGGGAGGGCAGTTTTTATCTTTTCGATGGACACCATGATCCCAAGACAATTCTTCCCGATGAACAAGTTCTTGCAATAAGGTCAGATATCTTATCCGAATTTCCTAATAAGCATTTGGAAAACAAGTATATAGATGTTTGTCGAATAGGCCCTTTTAGAAACCATTTGTTTCTTGATAAATATAAACAAATTCGAATTCCATCTTTTTTGGTTCTGATTACAGAATCTCCATCACTAATAAAAGCTATTATTTATTTATTTTTGTCTTTGGCAGTATTTGCCCTTAGCCAATAATTCACTTATGAAGCACCTTATAGAGTTTCATTGTCCTTTATGTAATACGGCACCGTATGAAAAACTGAAAGAGTTTGAAAATAAGGTGGTTGTGGGAAAATGTAATGCTTGTGGATTAATCTACACCCCTTTGAGAGATGAAAATCCGGAAGATTTGTTTGGTGAATTAAATCCTATGGTTCTTGAGTATTTGTATGCCCCTATTATCAGTGGAAAAGTAAAACATTTTCGTCACCGTAACTTTGAAAAATATCTACAAATTATTGCTAAGTATAGCTCCAAGCGAAATCTATTGGATGTGGGATGCGCTCACGGATTTTTTCCTTACGTTGCTAAAACGAAAGGCTATGAAGTAAGTGGGATTGAACCCAATAAAACCATGTCAAATTTCGCCAACAATATTTTGAAAATTCCGGTCTTTCACGGCACCCTTGATGAGGTTGTGTTAAAAGAGAATCAATGGGATGTGATTACTTTTACGGATTCATTAGAATATTTTGTTCATCCTGTTGAGGAGCTTAAAAAGCTGGTTAATAAACATTTGCTTACAGATGGAGTGTTGTTTATCAAAGTTCCAAATGGAAACTATTTCTTATTAAGACATTATTTTTCGAAAACCTTAGGAATGACACTTGGGGCATCTGAAGCTTTTACTCCATCAAAAAGAGTGGTTCATTATTCCTATAAAACAATTCAGCAACTTGCGAAAGAATTGGGACTTAAGATTTTAAAAGTAGGGCATATAACGCCCATTGATTCACCGGTTTGGGAGAAATATACCGGTTTGCCTCTCGAATATCAAAACCCGCTATGCTTATCTTGGAGACAAAAATCACTAAGAAGATTGCTTCATATTGTTGGAAAATTAGAGTTCTGCTTTTCTCGAAGAAACCATTTTAGCCAATCCATATATCTGGTTTGTAAAAAAGCTTAAACCCTAGGTAAGGTTGAATTTTTATGTTCATTTATTTTTGCTATAAGCACAATCAAAAACAGTAAAAAAAATGGAGTTGCCGGGATTCTCTTGACTTCGTCACTTATTTTCCTATGAATTTATACATAGCAATATAAATTGCTTGAATGATTATATTCGTCCATTTGATGAATCGGTTGGGGAAATTTACTTTTACATTTGCATATACTTAAGAGGAAAAATAATTCCAAAAATGCTTGTGGTTCTTCGTTGAATGCACTTAGATTCATTGAGAGTCTTAGTTTTAAAGATTATTGGTATTAATCTTTCTTTCTCCTTGATG
>CAZJBB010000011.1:0-32314 GCA_964543995.1 uncultured Bacteroidales bacterium | reverse complement strand
AGATAGCTTCAGGTGACTGGAGTTCAGACGTGTGCTCTTCCGATCTGGTCTGGTTAGTTGAGTTTCCTGTGCTATTATTTCCGAAATAATCATAATTGAAGTTTACAGTAAGGTTGTTTTTCTTGTTCAAATCCCAATCCAAGCTTATGCCTGACTGAAACCCATTCCGGTTGAAATCACTAACCCCATCTTGGAGCAAACGAATACTTCCTGTAGTATCTTGTGCTATCCGATTCATGCTGTTTTTTGTTGAAGAAGACAATTGTGCATTTCCACTGAAAAAGAGATTAACTCCAAGGTTGTTTTTTCGGTAATTCAGATTGAGTGACCCATTTTGTAATCGGGTTCCGGCTGAAAGTGACAAATTCCCATTGAACCCACTGGCATTGTTTTGCTTTAAAATGATGTTGATGATGCCTCCGGTTCCTTCGGCGTCGTATTTTGCTCCCGGACTTGTTATGACCTCAATACTTTGAATCTGACTCGCAGGAATGGAATGAAGTACATCGGTAATGTTGCTGCCAAACAAGATAGAAGGTTTGCCATTAATTAGAAATCGAATGTTGGCATTCCCCTGAAGTTCCACATTCCCATCTACATCAACCGATACTTCAGGAACTTTTTTTAGTATATCTGCTGCAACACCTGTTTGAGAAGTAACATCTTTTTCGGCATTGTACACCATCTTATCAATTTTGTTTTCAATGAGAATTTTATCAGCACTGATGGTTGCTTCTTTAAGATTGTTTTGCTTTACTGACATCTTAATCTCTTTGAAATTAACACTTTGATTGGCTTTACTAATCACAATGTTATGCTTCTCCACCCTTTTATATCCAAGGAAATCAAAAATAACCTTATACGTTCCATCAGGAATATTGGAAATTTTAAAGTTTCCTTTTATGTCCGAGGTGGTTCCATTGATTACGGTTCCTTTATCTTCAGTGAGCAAGCTAATGGTAACATATTCCATGGCACTCCCTTGTATAGAATCGGTGATTTTTCCACTGATTTTACCATTGGCATTATTCTGTGAGTATAGTGCAAACGAAATGAAAAGGAACACCAAAACAAAACAAGCTTTCTTTTGTAAAGCGTTAATTGTAAAAAACGAGAAGTTCATGAAATTAAAATTTGCTGTGGAATTAATAGCCGGTTTGATTTTTTGCAAATGTATTATTTTATAGGCAATTATTGACTTGTTGGAGGAAACAGAGTCTAATGGAATAAACTCAAGATGGCAACGTTAATAAATTATAATTCGATGCCTTACTTTCAAGGTTTAATTGCTGAAAACTTTAATTTTGACTTGTGAAAATACCTGCCCTTAAAGCCATTATCATTGCTCAACTATTTTTAGTCTCTTGTGTTTTTGGGCAATACAACTTTAATGTCCTCTTTACAAACGCCAAAACAGCGGTTAACCAAAAAAAGTATTACGAAGCCATTACTAAGTTAAACACTTGTGCATCCATACAACCTGAAAACGCAGAAATATATTATTACCGAGGCTTGGCTAAGTATTTTCTTGAAGACAATCTAGGTGCAGAACAGGATTTCACCATGGCGGTTTCGAATTTTACCCCTATGTATTATGATGCTTTTAATTATAGAGCCTTGACTCGATATCGCTTGGGGAAATTTGCGCTGGCAGTGGATGATTTGAATAAAGTAATCGAAAATAACCCTGATCTAGGAAAGCTTTATGTGGAAAGAGCCTTTTTTTACTTAGCGGATGCAAATTACAAAGCAGCATTGGAGAATTGTAAGAAAGCCATTTCCTTGAAAAGTTTAGGGGAAGATGGTTTGTTATGTAAAGCTCAAGCCGAAGAAGCCCTTTCCGATTTTGACAATGCCCTTTCCGATTATAACGAATTGGTGCGTTTGAATCCTAAGAATTTCGATGCGCTTACTTATCGAGGTTTAACAAAGCTAAGAATGAAAAACAATACTGAGGCGATTTCGGATTTTAACTTGGCAATTTCAATGGATTCCTTGGGGACTTTAGCATATTATTGTCGGGCAGAAGCAGAAGTCCTGCTCGAAGACACTGCCCAAGCACTTAAAGATTATAATTACGTACTTCAGTTAGAACCCCGAAATTCTTATGCCTATTTTGGTCGGGGTGTATTGTATGCCAATAGACGGGAATATGCCAAGTCCATCTCTGATTTTAATAAAGTGATCTTGTTGAATCCCAACCATGTGGAAGCATTATTTAATCGGGCAAAACTCAAACAAACTGTAAAAGATTACAAAGGGGCTATTGAGGATTACGATAAAGTCACTAGCCTATTTCCCTATTTTATTGAAGCCTATTCCAATCGTGCGGTGGCTAAATTGAGTTTAAAAGATAGGGAGGGGTATCGTAAAGACATGGAAACGGGTAAAGCAATGAGTGATGTTTTTCATTCGAAAAATGCTGCACAATTCAATCAAGATTCACTCTTAATGAATAGATTGAGCAAATTGTCGGCCGATTTTCATAATGCATCCGATATTAAACCCGACAATGTGGACGATAATTTCTTACCCATTTTTTACTTTACCGAAAAAGACAGTATGACTTATCAGGCAAAAAATTATTCATTGTTTTTAGAAGAGGTCAATTTTAAAAATCATTTGAATTATTGTCTTAAAAATGTTGGAGCATTCGCATCCGATACGCTTTTGATTAAATCTTATAAGAAACTGGCGGACGATCATTCTTATCAGTCACGCTTGCTCAAAGCCATTTTGCTTTCGAATATTCAGCAGTTTGAGGAAGCACAGCTTATTTTTGACTCATTAATTTCAATCGACAAATCGAATGTAATGGCCATATTTTCACGTGGGGTTAATCTTTGCCGGCAAATTGAATTGGAAAACATAAACCAAGATGATTATTATATCATTGAAAGCCCGGATCAGGAAAAGCATGAGCTGGAGAGAAAAGAGAAATGTAATGCGGCTTTATCCGATTTTAGTAAAGTGATACAATTACAACCTGATTTCTATTTTGCTTTATATAATAGAGCCTATGTGAAATGCGAATTGAGTGATTATTACGGTGCCAATTTCGACTACGAACAAGCCATCAAAAAAAATCCTGATTTCGCAGAAGCTTATTTTAACAATGGGTTTTTGCTTTACTATCTCAATCTAAAGCAAGCTGCTTGCGAGAATTTCAGTAAAGCAGGAGCCTTGGGGTTGAAGCAATCGTTTTCAATCTTGAAAAAACACTGCAGCGGAACCTTGAACTAATGCATTGCTAGCACTCCTGACACTTCGCAAAAGATTCACCCCGTTCGGCTTAGGCTCCGACCTAAGTGCTTGATTTCAAAAAGTCTATACCCTGGCTGGTCAGGAAAGAATCTCAGTTTTTACATTGCTTCAGCCTACTTATGATTTCGCCTTGATGTAAATATACCATTTTGAATTTTATAATCACCCCAAGCACACCTCCCCTTGCAGAAGAGGACTGGTGGGGTCAGAAAAGACGGAAGTTTGAAGACAGAAGACCGAAGAAGAAATTTCTTAAAGGTTTCTGCAGATTGTATCTCAGATTTCGCAAAATAACTTACCTGCAATCCGGGTTCAAAGCGCACCTCCCATTGCAGAAGAGGACGGATAGGGTCGAAAAGATTCTCATGTAAGATTTCGTTTCTTTGATGTAAGACCTCATTTCTGTCATGTAAGATTTCGTTTCTTTGATGTAAGACCTCGTTTCTGCTATTTAAGAGGTCATTTCTTTAATGTAAGACCTCATTTCTGTCATGTAAGAAGTTGTTTCTTTGATGTAAGACCTCGTTTCTGTCATGTAAGAGGTCATTTCTTTGATGTAAGATCTCGTTTCTGTCATGTAAGAGGTCATTTCTTTGATGTAAGACCTCATTTCTGTCATGTTAGAGGACATTTCTTTGATGGAAAAACTCTTACACCTAAAATGACAAATCCAAATTCATGCATTTTGAATACATTTGTACTGAAACTTTGGGCTTTTTTTGAAAATCAGATCGTTGAAATTCAAATAAATACATCTTATGAAACGAATTGGACTCATACTCTTTTTATCAGTTTGCGCTATCCTTTTTGCTTTTGGGCAGCAGAATTTTTACGATAAAGTGTCTGATTGTGCCATTGCGCTTACAAAGCAAAAAGTAATTTATGACCCAAGCTATTTTAAAATACCCTATCCTAACGGAGATGTGCCAAGTGACAAAGGAGTGTGTACGGATGTGGTAATTCGTGCTTATAGAAAAATGGGAATTGATATACAGAAAGAAGTGCATGAAGATATGTCGGTGAATTTTAATAAATATCCAAAACAATGGGGAATGAAACACACCGATAGCAATATTGATCACAGAAGAGTTCCCAATCTCATGACCTTTTTTAGCAGAAAAGGAAATGTGAAAACCATATCTGATAAACCACAAGACTATATACCCGGTGATTTAGTATGTTGGAATTTGGGTGGAGGGATTACGCATATTGGAATTGTAGTCAATAAAAAATCGAAAGACGGCAAACGAAATCTGATAGTGCATAATATTGGAGGAGGCCAAGTACTGGCAGACTGCTTGTTTGATTTCAAAATAATTGGACATTATTCTTATCCAAAGAAATAGCCAAGGACGAAGCAAATAAAGTAAAAACATGGAGGAATTACTTGGAGCATATTGAATAAAAATAACCTACCTTGCCGAAAAGATGGAATCTTATTGCACTCGATTGAAAAGAATTGACTTTATCTGATTATAGCAAATGCTACCTAATGCTTGAGTTAGCAGAGATATTCACTTTAATTATAAAATTGATTAAGGGAAATATCTGTAAATTTTATCACGCGAAAGTATTCGCGTAAATTCCACGCAGTCTTTAATAATAAAAACACCAATACGATAGCTTCCTGCCCGAATACGAAAAGCGTCTTTATGACCACTCATTTTTTTTATTCCAATAATTTCTTGTGGTTTTTTGAAGATTCAACGTTTTGAATAATATTCGAGATCGATTTCAATAGTGCTTTGTCAGAAATGCCATTTAAATCATCCGAAAATTTCTTCCTAAACTTAACAATCATGTATTAAGCTTTTTTAATATGCTTTCTTTAGAAACAAAAGATGTTTTGCGTCCTTCTTTCATGGCATTGAAAAGACCTAAGTCAAGTATTTCTTCTTCCGATAATTGTTTGGTTTTAATGCCAATGCGCTTAGCGAGATCGATGAAGATTTTTAAATCAGCTTTGTCAGCAGCAGGAATAAATAAACCGGTCATGATTTTTTTATTACAAAAATACAATATTTATGAATAAACAGCTAAAAATTAGGTTTGTTGGTTACATTAAGTAATTATTTAGCTTATGACCTTGGTATTTTATGCAAAGTGTTTTTCTAAAAAGACCACACTTTCCCGAAAAGATGAAAACTTGATGGTAATTGATTGAAAAGAATTTTATTGGTCTGATGGTTGTAGACACTATGCCCGGTTGAGTGCCTACAAGCAGGGTGATGATTGGTTGTTTATGTTAAAGATTTTTATTGTTTTTTAGTTTTTGAATTGTCGCAAATTGGTTATTTTTGAGAAAAATTACATCACTAAGAAAAGGGTGTTGATTGGACTTCTTTCAAAGTGATTCAAAACAAGCGATATTAAACCTAAACGAAAAAGTATGCAAACAATATTAGGGTCAGGGGGTGCTATTGGAATTCCATTAGCCAAAGAGTTAATAAAATATACGGATAAAATTCGATTGGTGAGTCGAAATCCGAAAAAAGTGAACGAAACAGATGAACTATTTCCCTGCGATGTGAATGATATTAGTCAAATTGGCAAGGCTATTGAAGGAAGCGAAATCGTATATGTAACCATTGGTTTTGAATATAATATTAAAGTTTGGCAAAGTGTGTGGCCTCCGTTTTTACAATCGGTGATTAATGCTTGTAAAAAACACAATGCCAAATTGGTGTTCTTCGATAATGTTTATATGTATGCAAAAACGGCTATTCCTTCGATGACTGAAAAATCAGAAATCTTGCCTCCCAGTAAAAAAGGAGACGTTAGAAAGCAATTGCAGGACATGATTCTATCTGAAATCGAGAAAAAGAATCTCACCGCCTTAATTGCAAGAGCCGCTGATTTTTATGGACCGGACAACAAAAATAGTATCTTGGGTGAAATGGTTACCAAGCGCTTATCTCAAGGAAAAGGGGCGCAAGCAATGGGGGATATACATAAAATACATACCTATACCTACACTCCCGATGCAGCAAAAGCCACTGCCTTGTTGGGAAATACCCCCGATGCATACAATCAGGTTTGGCACCTTCCTACCTCAAAAGAAAAGTTAACTACCCGGCAGTGGATAGAATTATTTGCCCAAGAAATGAATGTTAAACCCAAAATTCAAGCGGTTCCCACTTGGATGATACACATATTGGGTTTATTTATTCCCGTAATGAGAGAATTTCCGGAAATGATGTACCAGTATGAGCAAGATTATATCTTCGACAGTTCCAAATATGAAAATAGATTTGGTGCTTTTGCCACTGCACCAAGTGCTGGCGTTAAAGCCATGGTTGAAAGCTTAAGAAAATAATAAGTTATAAATTTAATTCATTTTAATCCATTATTAAGGCTCTAGGAAAAACAATTCGAAGTGACTTTATCATTCATTGCACATTCTAAAAAATGAGGCTCTCTCTAAATTGTTTTTGTAATGAAAATTATGCCCGATTTTCAAATTTGTAGTATCTTGTAATTATGAGAATTATCTTGTATGATAAATAAGTTTGTCGGTTTCTTTCGCTTATATCCGGATTATAAAAGCAGGGTTTTTGGCCTGGATTTGATGAGGGCGCTTGCTATTATTTTCGTTGTAATGGTGCATGGATCTATGTTAGAAAAAGCCGATACGGCTTTCCCTTGGATTCGACTCATTAATGGAGTGGAATTGTTCTTTGTTCTCAGTGGATTTTTAATTGGCGGGATACTCATTAAGATTTTTCAACATTCCAAATCTTTTGGATTGAAGGAAATAGGCAATTTTTGGATTCGTAGATGGTTTAGAACCTTGCCTAATTATTATTTGATACTGATTTTGAATATTTTAATCGTGTATTTTGGGGTTATCAAAGAGGATTATTCTCAGTTTAATTGGAAGTTTTTCCTGTTTCTTCAAAATTTCTCACAACCATTTACGGGCTTCTTTTGGGAGTCGTGGAGCCTTAGCATTGAAGAATGGTTTTATCTGTTTTTCCCGATTATTTTAGGACTTGTTCTTTTGATCATGAAAGGCTTGAAAATGGATAAGAAATACATACTTCTTAGTTCCATTTGTATTTTCCTTTTAGTTCCACTATTGCTTAGGATGTGTATTGCTTCGAAATTTAATGTGGATCAATTTTGGTTGGGCGTAAAGATTTTTAAAGTGGTGATTTTTCGATTAGATGGCATAGCATTAGGACTTTTTGCAGCATTTCTGAAGCATTGGCATCCTAAATTTTGGTTTAAGTGCCGAAATATAAGTTTTGTTTCCGGAGTGGTGTTGAGTTATATCGTTCTGTATTCTAATTGGTTGCCAAATGATTTTTCAACAAAAGTATTTCAAATAAGCATTGAAAGTTTGGGCTGTTTTTTGCTATTGCCAAAATTCGACAGCATGAAATCGGCTCCTCCATTGCTGACCAAGATTATTACCCATATCAGTTTGATTTCATATTCTATGTATCTAATTAACTTGGCACTGGTTGCAGAGGTAATACAATGTAATTTTGCGCCTCGAGGGCCACACACGGCATGGGCCATGTATGGTGTTTATTGGATTGTTGTAATTGTTGCATCAACTGTGATTTATAAATATTACGAAAAACCTATCATGGATTTAAGAGATAAATGGAAAATCAAATAGAAATGGACTTTGTGATACTGGGTTTTGATTTATTGTAAATTGGATTACATTTGAGAAAAATTTCACCTTGTGAGAATTATTGCATCAAAATCGATACTGTTGCAGGCTTATAACTAAAATGAATATTTGAAAATTCCATGCGAACCCTTTTATTTTTTCTTTTAGCATTACTTTTCTCATGTAGCGATCCAGATAGCAAGAAAGAGGTTAATCATAATGACAGCAAACCATTATCAAACTCCGGAGACAGTTTAGCAAATCTTGAACCTTTAAAGCATAAGCCGGTACGCATCGATTCGGCCGATAAAATGCCATTGAAAAGTACTGGGAGCAAAGGGGTTTCGAAAACAACTAACGTAAGATATTTCGAGGGAGTTAACGATGATAAATTAAACGGACAGCCCATATTGATTCAAATGGATTTGCCCGAAAGTAGGTATAAAAAAAACACCGATACCATTCAAGAGTGTCTAAATGGATATTATAAAATGGCGGAAAGGTTTTTCCCCCGTTCCATTGCTGATGATTTCGAAAAAGGCGTTTCAACAGAACAAATACATTACCCTACCCTACATTTTAAAGTGGAACTTTTTGAAAATGAGTTTGCTAATAAGCCTTATAAAGTAGTGGAGCGTACTATTTTTAATGAAAAAGATAAAAATGAGATGGCAAAAAAAACTGAAGAGCCCGTGCAAAATTGGGCTGAAGAAATGCCCTCCGTATTACCTGAAAAACAACACCTTAAGACCTATTTGCAAAACCATATCCTCCCTCCGGCAAAAATTAAAGAAAAGGGCATTAGTGGTATCAGCTGGCTTACTTTTATCGTTGAAAAAGATGGAAGTATATCAGACTTAAGAATAGAAAAGAAATTTGAAAATTGCACAGAGTGCGACGATGAAGCTTTGAGGGTGGCTAAATCGTTTCCATTATTAAATCCCGGTTTAATAAATAAACAAGCAGTTCGCGTCCGAATTCATCAGGGAATCAACTTTTAGTAAATTCACAAAAGGCCATAGCTAGGCACTTTACTCATGATTTCTTTGCTTATTATCAACACATTCATTAATAATCTCAAGTCCTAATATGCAAATTAATAGTGGATTAAATCTTTATTGTTATTCCATTCACAATTCGTCGTTTTTTTTTACTTTTGTGCCACAATAGAAGTATGAGCTACAACCTAATCATCATATTAACCGACCTTGTTCTGGTTTTTGCTACCATCGCTATTTTTCGCTTGTTGGCATTTACCCGTAGCAAAAAATCGTGGATCATGATTGCCACTGCGGTTATATGCATGGGAGTGGCGCAAATATTAGAACTGTATAATTTATATGTTGATAATTCCAATCAACTGATCCCCAATATATACTTGGTGCTTGATTTGTTAGCAGCCATATTACTTAGTATTGGTGTTTGGAAAATAGGTAGAGTTCTGATGAACATTAAGAAAATGGATGAAAGACGAATTGAATCGGAAACCCGTTTTAAAATGCTCTTCAACAATTCCAGCGATGAAATATTTTTAGCCGATTTCGATGGTAACATCATAGAAATTAATCAAGAAGCGGTAAAAAGGTTGGGATATACCAAGGAGGAATTGATGAATATGAATTTTACTGACCTTAAAACACCCAAATATGTGCCTTTGGTTCAAACCAATATTGAAATCATATTGAAACAAGGGCAACATGTATATATTACAGAACATTTGGCCAAAGATGGTTCTATTATTTTCTTGGAAATGAGCAGTAGGGTCATCGATTACTTTGGTCGAAAAGCCATACTTACCATTGCAAGAGACATTACCGAGCGCAGGGAAGTGGAACGCAAAATCTCCAGTGCCATTATAGAAACAGAAGAACGAGAGCGAAAACGCTTTGCTGCAGATTTGCATGATGGCTTAGCTCCCTTATTGTCTACCATTAAACTATACACTGATTTACTGAAAAAGGGGAATCTGAATAAAATTTCACCTGCAGAAGCCCTTCAGTCCGTGGAAGAATTGGTTGATAAGGCCATTGGCACCACCCGAGAGATCTCAAATAATATCATGCCAAGTATCTTACAAGATTTTGGCTTACCGGCTGCCATCAAAGATTTTTGCGACTATATCAACCATACCAAATCTATACAAATTCATATAGACTTGGAGCAATACAAACTCACCGAACCCCGCATTGAAGAAACCATTTTGTTTCAAAGCGTGAAGGAATTGGTTAATAACACCTTGAAACATTCTCAGGCCCGAAATATCGAAATATTTCTCGAAAGCAATGATAAGCAAGTAAATTTGTTTTATAAAGATGACGGTTTGGGATTCGACGTAGAAGAAAAGACGGTGCATCCCACAGGTTTAGGGTTGAATAACATCGTAAATAAAGTTAAAACCATCAACGGACTTACCTTAATCAAAAGTAAAGAAGGAGAGGGAATGTCGGTACTGATTTCATTAAATGTCAAATAAGGAACATGGAAATAGTGAGTTTAGCCATCGTAGATGATCATGAAATATTCCGCAAAGGTTTGCGTGTAATATTGAATGAAATTGATGAGTGTAAGGTGATTGCCGAAGCTCAAAACGGACATGAATTGTTCGAGATATTAAAACACAATGCCATCGACGTGATTCTGATGGACATTCGCATGCCCGTAATGGATGGTATAGAAGCTACTAAAAAAGTAGTGGAGAAATATCCTCAAACCAAAGTAATAGCCTTAACCATGTTCGAAGAGATTTCCTATTTCAACCAGATGGTTGAAGCCGGCGCCGATGGCTTTTTGCTAAAAAAGACCAATAAAGATGAATTAAACAGGGCCATACAGCAAGTGATGATGGGTGAAAATTACTTTTCGGAAGAGTTTATCAGCAATGTAAATAAAATTCAAAAACCCAAATCGAGGTATATCAATTTTGAACTGACAGAAAGAGAACAAGAAATACTGGAGTTTATTTGTAAAGGCATGTCGAATGCCGAAATCTCAAAGTTCCTCGGAATCAGTGCCCGTACCATCGATGGTCATAGAGCCCATTTATTAGAAAAAACCGGAGCCAAAAACTCTCCTCATCTGGTTATGTTTGCCATTCAAAATGGTCTTATTAAGGCATAATACTATTGTTTGCGCATATTCTTCCTAAGTAAAAATACCTGCCATGAAAAATAAATGAAAAAATAATATTTATTTTTCATTTGTAAGTGCTTGAAAATTTATGTGTTGAAGCATAAGCGATTTTTTTTCTTTAAGATATCTTGTTCCCTATTGTTGCGTAAATGCTTGTGAATAATGAATTTAAAATTAGATGTAGGTATTTGTACCTATTTGACCATTTCGTTTTTTACGCTAAAACATCACTAATGATGGATATAGTTTTGCATCATAAAAAATATCCAAATGCTGAATATAATGATAGTCGATAATGAAGCAGCTTTCCGCAAGGGATTAATTACTGTGCTGCAAAACATTACCGATTTTAATTTGGTAGCAGAAGCTTCTAATGGTGCTGAATTTTTGGATATACTATCGAAAAACAAAGCTGACATCGTTTTTATGGATATTAGAATGCCTATAATGGATGGCATAGAAGCCACACGGCTTGCGAAATTGAAGTATCCGGAACTCTGTATATATGGGTTTTCATCCTTTGAAAACAAAGATTACATCAATAAAATGCTGCATGCCGGTGCTACGGCTTATTTATCAAAATTAAGCGACAATTATGATGCACTCACCTCAATTCTGAATTATCACACTGCCATTCAATGCAATGGCAACCAAATATCACAAAAAACTAAATAATCAAATGCTATGGAAACTAAAAAAATTGTAATTGTAGACGATGATATGGACGTAATCGCCATCATCCAAGCCATCTTAAGTAAAGAAGGCTATACTGTAATTTCTGCTAACGATAAAATCGAAGGCATGAAGAAAATTAAGGAAGAAAAACCGGATTTAGCCATCCTCGATGTAATGATGACCACGCATTACGAAGGGTTTGAGTTGGCTAAAGAAATAAACGATGACCCTGAGTTAAAATCAATGAAAGTATTGATGCAAACATCTATTGATATTTTGACTACAACGAAACCGGATGTTCAGGCCATGGCTCGCGAATTCAGGAAAAATCCGGGATTTAAGGATTTACATGTGATTTTATTGAAAGACATCAATAGCGGTAAAGCCGGTGTAGATTATTTGTCGGAAGATGGCCAGTCCATTTGGTTCCCTGTAGATGGTTTTGTTAGAAAGCCTGTAGATTCAAAAGTAATCATTCCGGAAATAAAGAAGATTTTAAGTTAAGATTTTTGATAAAGTAGCACGCTCCGTATCCTATGAAAACCATTGAACATATTTTAGAAAACTACCAAGGACAAGGCAGAGATGCATTAATTCCCTTATTACAAGAAATTCAGGAAAAAGAAGGTTTTTTATCCGAAGAATCTATTGTAATGGTCGGGACCAAACTCAACATACCTACCAGTAAAATATACGGGGTGGCTACTTTTTACAACCAATTTCGATTTGAAGCTGTGGGTAAATACCACATTCAAGTATGCAGGGGAACCGCCTGCCATGTATTGGGTTCTGCCACGGTTCTTCAAGAATTGGAAGCCTGTTTGAAAGTAAAAGCAGGACAAACCACTCGAGATGGATTATTCAGTATTGAAGTGGTGGCATGTATCGGTGCTTGTGGATTGGCACCGGTAATTTCTATTAACGGCGAATTTTACGCTAATGTTACTCCTCAATCTATCAAAAACATCATGGATACTTACCGTTCAAATGAAAAGAAAAATGAACTCTCCCAAATCAACTAAAGCCCTTTTGCTAAAACTCTCCCAAAACATTGAAAATAATGTAGTACATCCGCTTATCGAAAGTGAAAGTAATACAGAAAATATACGCATTTACATTGGAGCCGGAACTTGTGGTTTGGGAGCCGGAGCCGGAAAAACAAAAACGGCCATAGAAGACTATTTAATACAGCATGATTTGAATGTTGAAATAATTGAAGTAGGGTGCATTGGTTTTTGCACTGCAGAGCCCATTGTCGACATTGAACTGCCCCTGAAAAACAGAATTTCTTTTTCTAATGTAACGCATCAAAAAGTTGAAGCACTGCTCGATGCCGTTTTTTATGGTAATGTTTTAGAGCATAATGTATTGGGACAGTTTGAAAGTAAAAATAAGCTTGCTTGGGATAAAACCCCTTTAGTTTTTGAACATCCTTTTTTTAGAAAACAAAAAAGAGTGGTACTCGAGAATTGTGGGATTATCAATCCTTTGAGTATAGAAGAATATGTCCACAGGGGTGGATATCAAAGTTTTCTTCAGGTATTGAAAAAGTACGACCCGGAAGTCGTCATCTCCAATATCGAAAAAAGTGGTCTTAGAGGCAGGGGAGGTGGAGGTTTTACTACCGGGACGAAATGGCGATTGGCATATAACACCCCCAATGATCAGAAATATATGATTTGCAATGCGGATGAAGGTGATCCGGGTGCATTCATGGACAGAGCCGTTATTGAAGGCGACCCCCATCGATTGATTGAAGGATTGGCCATCGGCTCTTATGCAGTGGGTGCATCTGTGGCTTACATTTATATTAGGGCAGAATACCCACTTGCCATTCAACGCCTGAATCATGCTATTGAACAAGCTATGGAAGTTGGATTGTTGGGTGAAAACATATATGGTTCAGGGTTTAACTTAAAGATAAAAATAAAAAAAGGTGCAGGTGCTTTTGTGTGCGGAGAAGAAACGGCCTTAATGAACAGTATTGAAGGATATAGAGGAATGCCCAGCCCTCGGCCTCCATTCCCTACCGAAAGTGGATTGTTTGGGAAGCCTACGGTCATTAACAACGTTGAAACCTACTCCAATGTTCCAAGTATTATTAAAAACGGTTGGGAATGGTACAGCTCCATTGGCACAGGAACAAGCAAGGGAACCAAGGTTTTTGCATTGTCAGGCAATGTCACCAACACTGGCTTGGTGGAAATTCCTATGGGAACCTCCCTGAGAGAAATTATCTTCGATATAGCCGGAGGCATTCCTAATGGGAAGAAATTTAAAGCAGTGCAAATTGGAGGCCCCTCAGGGGGGTGTATTACCGAAGAAAATATAGACATACAAATTGATTATCAAAATTTGATTGCCGTGGGTGCTATGATGGGATCCGGAGGACTGGTAGTCATGGACGAAGATACTTGCATGGTGGATATCGCAAAGTTTTTCATGGATTTTATTCAACGCGAAAGCTGCGGGAAATGCATTCCTTGCAGAGAAGGCACAAAACGCATGCTCGAGATCCTTGAAAGCATCACATCTAAGCCCCAAAATCAAAATGGCAACAAAACCCTCGAACGGTTTAAGGGGGTAATGCAATTGGAGAAGTTGGGGCAAATTATCAAAGACACTTCTTTATGTGGTTTAGGTCAATCGGCACCCAACCCTGTACTAAGTACTTTGCGTTATTTTAGGCATGAATATGAAGCGCATATTTTCGAGCGTATTTGCCCGGCAAATAAATGTACTGAATTGAGAAAATATAAAATATCTGTTGATAAATGCACCGCTTGCACCCTTTGCGCAAAAAAGTGTCCAACAGGAGCAATCATTGGGGCAAAGAAAACGCCTCATTTTATTGTGGATGACAAGTGTATTGGTTGTGGAGCATGTTATGAAGCATGCAAATTTGATGCTATTGAAATGATTTAAAATAGGAAGCACCATGAGTTTACAAATAGAAATTAACGGAAAAATATTCGAAGCCACACAAGGGGAAACCATTCTTGCTGTTTTGAATAGAAATGGAATACGAGTACCTACCTTATGCAATATGAAAAACTTCATCCCCACTGGGGCTTGTCGCATTTGCGTAGTAGAAGTTGAAGGAAGTGGTAAACTGGTAAGTTCCTGTTCCTACCCGGTAGCTGAAGGTATGAAAATAAAAACCCATTCTCCTAGGGTCGTGGAAGCGCGCAAAACAATTGTAGAGCTTTTGCTTTCGAATCACCCCGACGATTGCTTGTTTTGTGTTCGTAACTCAAATTGCGAATTGCAAAGTCTTGCAAAGGAATATCATGTGGTAGAACGCAGAATTCATGGAGTAAAAAACAATCACAAAATCGACTTTTCGAGTTTGAGCATCATTCGTGATCCGGATAAATGTATTTTATGCGGAAGATGTGTAAGGGTTTGCGAAGAAACCATGGGCGTTTCCTGCATAGAATTCACAAATAGAGGAAGTAAAACCTTGATTGGGACTACCATGGGCAAAGGTTTAAATACCTCAAGTTGTGTAAATTGTGGTCAATGTATCATGGTTTGCCCTACCGGAGCTTTAACCGAAAGAAACCAAACCGCTTTGGTTCAAGAAGCATTAAACCATCCTGAAAAAACCGTGGTAGTGCAATATGCGCCTTCCATTACGGTTTCTCTTGCCGAAGAATTCGGTATGAAACCCGGAAAAGATATCACCGGAAGTTTAAATGCAGCGCTGAGGAAAATGGGATTCCATTTTGTTTTCGACACCACTTTCGGTGCCGACCTTACCATTATGGAAGAAGCTTCTGAACTGATTGATAGAATCAGCCATTCAAAAACCTTACCCATGTTTACCAGTTGCTGCCCTGCATGGGTAAAATATGCCGAGGAATTTGCTCCGGATTTTCTTGAACATTTATCGAGTTGTAAATCTCCTCAACAAATGACTGCCGCCATTATAAAAACTTACTTCGCAGAGAAAATTAATAAAAAGCCGGAAAACATAACTTCGGTTTCGATAATGCCTTGTACGGCAAAGAAATTTGAAGCTCAAAGAAGTACCATGGGAAGAAATGGGCTGAATGATGTGGACATTGTAATTACTACCCGTGAACTGATAGAACTCATCAATCTTTATGGTATAGACATGAATCATATACAACCGGAAATTACCGATTCTCCCATGGGCGTGAGAAGTTCTGCCGGGAAAATATTTGGAGCTACCGGTGGGGTTATGGAAGCCGCTTTGCGAACGGCATATAAAAAACTCAGCGGAAATGAGCTCACCAACTTTAAAATTTCTTCATTAAGAGGTTTTGCCGGTCGTAAAGAGGCTAAAATTAAAATCAATGATTTGGAAGTAGGGGTAGCCGTGGTCAGTGGTTTGGCGAATGCTGCATTGTTGTTAGACGAAATCAGAAACGGACGCAAAGACATTCATTTTGTTGAGGTGATGACTTGCCCCGGTGGTTGTATTGCCGGAGGAGGCCAACGCATTGGTGCTTCCGAAGCCATTGTGGAAGCCCGAATGCAGTCTTTATATACCATTGATGAAAAAGAGACCCTTAAAGTTTCTCATAAAAACCCGGAAATTACCGAGTTATATCATCAATTTCTGGGTGAACCCTTGGCTCATAAAAGCCACGAACTCCTTCATACCCATTTTTGCAAACGCGACGTGTTACTCTAAATTATTCATTAGGATATCAATGGGAAATCTGATTAACAACGAATTGGTGTACACCGTAAAAGACCGTTGCCGGGTTTGCTATACCTGCGTGAGGGAATGCCCGGTGAAAGCCATTAAAATTGTGAACGGTCAAGCGGAAGTGATTTCAACCCGTTGTATTGGATGTGGAAATTGCACTAAAGTATGCAGCCAACATGCCAAGGTATTTATAGATAATACGGATCAGGTTAAGGAATTCATTGCCTCGGGCGAAAAAGTAATTGCTTTGGTTGCTCCCAGTTTCCCGGCTGAGTTTTCGGAAATAGAAGATTATAAGATTTTTATATCCATGCTAAGACAATTGGGATTTAGTCATGTTGTTGAAGTTGGTTTTGGTGCTGATGTAGTAGCAAAGGAATATGGTAAAATTTTGAAAGACAACAATTCTCAAACCTGTATTTCTTCCGATTGCCCGGCCATAGTATATTATGTGCGGCATTATCACCCCGAACTGATTCATGCACTGGCTCCCATTGTTTCTCCCATGGTAGCCATGGTCAGAATTGTCAAAGAAAAATATGGTAATGAGGTAAAAACGGTGTTTATTGGTCCATGCATAGCCAAAAAAGCGGAGTCAAACGAAGTCGACCAAGTGATTACTTTTTTGGAACTTAGAAAATTATTTGCACAATCACAAATTACGCCTGACAAGGTTTCTCCTTCTGATTTTGATGCCCCCATCGCCGGAAAGGCTTCTATTTTCCCGATAACAAGGGGAAAACTCCATGCCATAAATACTTCAGATGACATTTGTAACGAAAACATCATTGTAGCTTCAGGTCGTATCCATTTCAGGGAAGCCATCAAGGAATTTGAAGAAGGCCTAAATGAGACTCAACATTTGGAATTGCTGTGTTGCGATGGGTGCATTATGGGGCCCGGTATGACAAGTAATAATAAATTGTTCACCAAAACCACCCATATTCGTAATTATGTGAGGGCAAAGCTTCAAGATTTTGATGTTGAGACTTGGGAGAATGAGCAAGCTAAAATCAAAGATTTGGATTTTTCTCAAACTTTTGTTCCGGCAGATAGGCGAATTCCACTGCCATCATTACAAAAGATTCAGGAAGTACTGGAATCTATCGGTAAATTCGACCCTAAAGACCATTTGAATTGTGGTGCTTGCGGTTACGATACCTGTGAGGAACATGCCATTGCCATTATCGAAGGTTTGGCAGAAACCGAAATGTGTTTGCCATACACCATCGAAAAATTACACCATTCAGTAAAAGACCTGAATTTATCAAACGAAAAGCTGGCCAGTGCACAACAATCTCTCAAACAAACCGAAAAATTGGCAACCATGGGACAACTTTCTGCCGGAATTGCTCATGAATTGAACAATCCCTTAGGCATTATCACCATGTATAGCAATATACTCCGTGATGAAGCAGGTCCCGACAGCCCCATCATTAAAGATTTGGATCTCATTGTTGAACAATCCGACCGTTGTAAGAAAATTGTAGGTGGCTTACTGAACTTTGCACGAAAGAATCAGGTGAATTTGGTGGAAACCGATATTTACCAATTTACGCAGCATAGTTTAGAGTCTGTAATTATACCCACAAACATTAGCATTGAGTTGATTTCTAAGCTAAAGAATCCAATGGCATGTATTGATAACGACCAATGGATGCAAGTGATGACCAATATAGAAAAAAATTCGGTAGAAGCCATGCCTGAAGGTGGAAAACTAAGCATAGAACTCAGTGAAATAGAAAATGAGGTAGAATTTTGCATTCATGACACCGGTTTAGGGATTACAACAGAAGACATGGACAAAATTTTCACCCCATTTTTTACTACCAAACCTATTGGAAAAGGAACCGGTTTAGGTTTGCCGCTAATATATGGAATCGTAAAAATGCATAACGGACAAATTCATGTGGAATCCAATGCCGATGTCAAAGCGGGGCCCACCGGAACAACCTTTAGAATTAGAATACCCAGAAACAAAAAATAACACAGCCTTATGGAAAGTACTAAAAATAAGACCATTTTAATTGTAGATGATGATATAGACAGCCTAACCCAAATTTCTTTTCATATCAAAACCATGGGGTTTAATGTGGTTACCGCTGAAACACAGAAAGAAGGCGAAGACGTAATCAACACCATGAAACCCGACCTGGCTATTTTCGATTTAATGATGGATAATAAAGACAGCGGGTTTATCCTCAGTTATAAAATTAAAAAGAAATATCCTGAAGTTCCTGTGATTATTGTTACTGCTGTAACTGCCGAAACAGGAATGATGTTCGGCCTCAATACAGACGAAGAAAAACAATGGATCAAAGCCGACCTATACCTCGAAAAAGGCTTGCGCTTCGACCAATTGCAGGTGCATGTGAATAAATTGTTGAAACTATAAAAACAAAAACAATGGCAACGCTCAGAATTTTGGTGGTGGATGATGAACCGGGCATACGTTCCGGAATTGTACGAATATTACAAAGTTTTTCTGTGAGTTTTCCGTTTTTGGAGGAAGATTTTACCTACGAAACCATTGATGTAGGAACAGGGGAGGAGGCCATTGAATACATTGATCATCATCCTATGGATATCGTATTGCTCGATAATAAACTCCCCGGAATTCAAGGAATAGAGGTGTTGGAGTATATCAACAAAAAACGATTTGATACCAGTGTCATGATTATTACCTCTTTTGCCTCCCTCGATTTGGCAGTAAAAGCTACCAATAACGGTGCCTATAATTTTGTTCCCAAACCTTTTACCCCACAGGAATTAAAAACCGCTATCGAAAGCATTACCAAGCACTTGTATTTGAAGAGAATGACCAAGAAATTG
This sequence comes from uncultured Bacteroidales bacterium, assembly GCA_964543995.1. GTDB lineage: Bacteria > Bacteroidota > Bacteroidia > Bacteroidales > CAIXTV01 > CAIXTV01. The sequence continues at coordinate 13,109 of CAZJBB010000011.1, read as the reverse complement.
AATGAAGAGGGTAAAACCATTCGTTATCAATTTCTATCGGTGCTTTCTCATGAATTAAAATCTCCCATCAACGCCATTGAAGGATATTTGAGGATTATGCAAGACCGTCAGGTAGGGAATAATTTGGAAGATTACGACACCATGATTGGTCGTTCCCTTGAAAGAATCAAAGGCATGCGCACTTTGATTATGGATATGCTGGATCTCACCAAAATGGAATCGGGTAAAAAGCACCGAGAGATTACCAAAGTGGATTTGGTTGAAATTGCTCGCATTTCCATGGACACCATGAGTCCTTTAGCCATACAAAAAAACATCTGCCTGCAATTGGATACCAACAGCCCAGAAGTGATTCTGAATGCCGATTCGGAAGAAATTGAAATCATTATGAACAACTTGATTTCCAATGCGGTAAAATACAATAAATTGAATGGCAGCGTGTTTTGCTCTATTAAAAAAGACCAAAACAAGGTGCAGATTGCGGTAAAAGATACCGGAATCGGCATGTCGGAAGAAGATATGGGGAAGTTGTTTCAGGAATTTGTACGCATCAAAAATGCCAAAACTAAGGAAATCAGTGGCAGTGGGCTGGGACTTTCCATATTGAAAAAAATGGCTGAAGAATATTACGGCGGAAGCGTAAGCGTAAGCAGCATCCCTGATGAAGGAAGTACTTTTGTGGTAGAATTACCGGTATTGAGTTAATTATATAAAGAGTTTGCATGGGTCAATCAAGTGTAGATTTGATAGGACTCTTATTGATTTATTCAAACGGTCTAATTGCCCTACTTGTCATTTGGCTTGAAAAGATTAATTGTTAACTTTGGGCAATATTTAACGAAAAACAAGCGAAGTGAAAATTGGGAAAAGATGCGAAATGATTATAAGCGATTGTTGGAAAAAATTATAATGAGATGCACTTTAACAATCATGTTGGGGCTATTAGTTGGAAAATCTGTTTTTGCAACAGAACAAATTCCTGACTATTTAGTTTATAAAGGTGACACCATAGCAATATTTTCAAATCCATTATTAAACAATACATACCATGGCAAAAACACATATCTACTTAAATTTTCAAGGGAATGCTGAAGAAGCATTTAAGCTTTACAAATTGGTTTTCAAAACGGAATGGTCAGCTCCAATTTTACGAATGGGTGATATTCCCCAACAAGAAGGAATGCCTCCGCTTTCGGATAGAGAGAAAAACATGGTGATGCATGTAGCCCTTCCTATTTTAGGAGGTGTCAACATTATGGGAACAGACATGCTTGAAAGCATGGGACACAAATTAGCCATCGGCAATAATACCACCATAAGTTTGGAACCTGATACAAAAGAAGAAGCCGACAGAATATACCATGCACTTTCTCAAGGAGGAACAGACTGTGTTGCGCCACATGATGAATTTTGGGGCTATTGGGGAGTATGCCTTGACCAATTTGGAATTCGTTGGATGTTTAATGTGCCTAATCAGCTGTATCAGCAATAAATTATAGTTTTTCATCCTGAAAACTAATTTATTTGGGTTGTCGATAAATAATGTAGTGTGTTCAAGCCCACAGTTTAAAATGCACAATACCTCCAAAGGAATTGACCTGTTTCCCAGCCTTTAAATTGCTTGAAGCTTTTAGTAAATAGTTGAATATTTGATGTGAATTTGTATTTTTGTTACATTCAACTTACCTCATGAAACACCAGAGTATATGATCCAAACTCAGGTTGAACTGTCCAAAACCATCGTAATTAGGGCGCAAATTTCTCCGGCAGTCATATAAAAATTCCTATATAAGCAAATATACAGACATGAAGGGCAGTCATAGAACAACAATCAATGTGAGAACACTACTGATATTTTGTATAGCAGCTGGCATTACAACTGTTTTTGGACAAGTTGAACAAAAGAAAAATCCAACCGATTTTTTGCCAAAAGGATATGTGGCATTTGAAAAGATTATTGGAGATTTAAATAAGGATGGCATTGAAGATTGCGTTCTTATCATCAAAGAAACAGATAAAAGAAAAATTATTACAGACGAATATCGTAGGCAATTAGACCGCAATCGAAGAGGTGTTATTGTTTTGTTCAGAAAAAACGATCTTTATGAATTGGCCGTAAAAAATTATAACTGCTTTTCATCTGAAAACGAGGACGGAGGCGTTTATTATGCGCCCGAACTATCTATTGAAATAAAAAATGGCATCTTGTATATAAACTATGAACACGGAAGATATGGATATTGGAGATATACTTTTAGGTTTCAGAATTCAGATTTTGAACTTATTGGTTATGACAAAAGTGAAAACCACGGTCCAGTTGTATATTGTAAAACAAGTATTAATTTTTTAACCAAAAAAAAATTGGTCAAATTGAACACAAATGAAAATGCCGGTATTGGAGAGGCTATATATAAAACAACAACTGAAAAAATATACATAGACAGACCTTTGAAATTATCTGAAATTGGAGACTTTGAAGAACTTGATATGTCCAAATATTGACAAAAAATAACTTCCTATAATAATTGCCGTTAATACTTTGTGGCATTTTTTAATCAAAGTGATAAATATTGCATGAGAAATAAATAATGCACGAACCCCACAACCATTAGCAAACATAAGAACAAACGATGACTGATAACCCAAAAATAGAACTTAAAATCTTGATAAATTTTACGATAATCATTTTTTTTGCCTTGATTTATTCAATAATGCGTTACAATGTGTTTGGGAATGTCCCAATTTCCGATATTCCAACTTATGTGCTAAATAAAAGCATTGCATTTTCAATGATACTAATACTTCCAATGATATTTTATTATCACAGAAAGCAAAAACAGCCGGATTTGAACTTTTTTAAAAAAAGCTTGCGGATTTTAGCTGCAATTCATGTTTTATTGACAATTGGTTTGTTGTCGCAAAATTATTATTCTAAATTATTCATTGATAATAAATTAACTTTGTTTGGTAATCTTGCAGTTTTATTCGGAATCCTGACTTTTGTCTATACTGTTTTTAATAAATACGAATTTAGCAATTTATTGATATACATGCTAATAGCTTTACACTTAGTGTTTATTGGCATAAAAGGATGGTTTGATGTTACAAAGTGGAATGGATATATGCCACCAATTACAATTATATGTTTTACAATAATTTTAGTCCTAATTTTACTTTCACTTGTAAAATACTGTAAAGGCGATAGTAAGTTAAATACTCATGTTGCTAATAGTGGTAATATAAAAGATTGAAAATAAAATTTTGCACACATGAATGAGTGTTTATTGAATAATTGCTCATTTTGTTGGGCAAGTTCTTTTAACGTACAATAATTTTCTTGTTTCGGATTTGAGTTTCTCCTTTAATACTCAGAAAATACAACCCCGGTGAAATATGAAATGGAGACAGACTTATGATGTTGTTTGTAAGAAGTAGCTTATTGATAATCAAACTTCCTTTGGTATCCATTAAAGTGATTTTCAGGGTTTCATTATCGGGGTTTTGAATATATAAACTTCCTTCCACTGCGACCGGATTTGGGTAAACGTCAATGGTCTTGGGTTTTACATCTATTATGCCGACATTAATGGAGTTTATATTAATGTTATCGATATAAATGGCATTTCCCCAAAGTCCAATATTTCGAAAAGCGATCACAAGCTGAGGGTTTCCCACAAATGCGGCCAAATCCACGGTGTCTGTTCGCCATTCACCGGAAGCCGGTTGAAAGAAATTGGTGTTGGAAGGGGCTGTGGATAAGGTAGTTCCCCACTTCGAATATAGTTTGGTGAAGGTATCCCCACAATCGGTAGAGGCAAGCACTTGCAGTGTATCGGTGTATATGCCGCCATAAGTTGCATGAGCCACGTCGAAAGTTAATCGGGTGTTCGCAGGATTGGTGTAGTTTAACGATATTCTCATGTCGTCCCAATGGCCGTGAGAATCGTTATTGAAATTGTCGAAAATAGCGCATTGAGCGCTGTTTCCAAATCCACCGGCTCCCGAATATTGAGACCATTGGTGGTCGTTGTTCGGGTTACTTATATAAATATCTGAAGGAGGGAACACGGTTTGAAATCCTTCCTGTACAAAGCTGGGTTGAATATAATTGTTGATTGTTACTTGCATGGAATCGGAATCGGAATGTCCGTTGCCATCAGTAACTGTTAAATGTACCTGATAGGTTCCCGGATTTGAAAAATATACAGCCGGATTCCTTACATTGGAAGTAGCAGGATGCCCGTTTTGGAATGTCCATTGCCAAGTTGCATTGCTGTGATTTAAAACGGAATAATCATCGAAATAGAAAGAATCGGTATTACAAACCACCGTTTGGCTTAATTTGTCAACCATAATTTGAGCAACCGGAGCCGTGGGTGCTTCATAAAAACTTTTCTCCCAAATGCCTTTACCATAAGAAGCAATTCTCAGCTTTTCATCCCTATAAAACGGCCTGGCTATATCACAATTAAAGAAAGCCGGCAAACTGTCGTTGTCCATAATCCAATCACTCATGCTGTTATTTCTGTAATACACCGTCTTTCCGGTACAATAATAGATACCTCCATTGGTGTTAGGAATGCTAACTAAACTGTGGACGTTTTCACCGTTTAATGTGGTTGTGGTGATGTTAGCCCAAGAGGTTCCTCCGTTCATGGTTTTATACATTTTAGCCCCATTGGCCCCATCCGGATAAGCAAGCCATAAAATGTTTTCATTGGTGTAATCTAAAGACAAAAGCATCTTTCTACTGTTTCCGGCAGGAATGTTGAGTTGTGTCCAATTCAGACCCCCATTCGTGGTTTTCCAAAGTTTGCCGATACTCCCTGAAACCGGTTGTTGATTTATATACATCACATTCGGGTTGCTTCGAGATATTTCTATGTATTTTACCTGATTGGTTGAATCGGTTCCAAATGCATATTGAAGATTATAGGAACTGCCTCCGTCGAGGGTCTTCCAAAGTTTATTATCTTTTCCTATAAAAGCAATGTTGTAGCAATAAGGATAAAATTCCATTTCACTGGATTCGGCGGAATAATACGTTTCGTTTGGGCTGAGTCCAATGGAGAATGAGTTGATGGGGTCGGTTATAATATCCGGAACGTATTTTCCGCCAATATCAGAAAAATAGGCTTTGTGGTTGTTTCCCGGATTGATGTATCCTGTGCTGGCTTCACCACCTCCTAAGGAAAGAAAATTTCCTTGTCCAAAGCTTTCATTATAGGCAATGTTGCCATTGTGGTAAAGACCACCCACCAAAATGTCTTGATTCCATCCGGAACCAAATCCCCAGTATTCGGAGGCTCTGATTCCTGTGCATTTGTGAATCACAGAGTCAGCGAAAAAATCGGGCGAACGGTATATGCCTCCATCGCAAGTAAGCCAATAATAATTGCCTACGGCTCTGTAATCCTGCATGTCGACATGCATATTTAAGTTTCCCCCGGAAACATAACCTGATACCGGAGAAAAAGTGGACCCACCATCGTTGGAACGCCAAGTATTCAGTCCGCCGATGAGAATTTTATCTGCATTGGAAGAGGAAACCATGAGAGCACAATTATAAAACCCTTGATGGTAAGTCCAGGTTGGGTTGCCATACGCAAGGTTTTGATGGGTGGCTGTATAAGGACCCCCTGTGGGAGCATTGGGTAAAGTCCAACTGCTCCCTCCGTCGTTACTTCTATATACACCAATGAATCCATAATCATTGGTCTTGGCTTCCCCAATCAAATACACATACACTCGGTTGGAATCTGCCGGAGTGACTCCAATGCGAGCACCTCCGTTATTCCTTCCTGCATCGGTTGAAGCATACCAACCTGAAGTTTGCTGAACCCAGCTTTGACCAGAATCGGTGGAACGGAAAAACTCGCAACAAAGGGTTGTGGGGTTATCCTTTACCAAGTATAGAATACTCGGATTGGCTGTATTTTGTTTGATATCGAAACAACGCTGAGTAAATAATTGGGTAAAAGTGGCACCTCCGTCAACCGAACGATATAAGCCGGCATCTCCGGCAACCATGACTATTTGGGTGTTACCGCTGTTTATCAATATCTCATTTGCATTTAAACCGTTAGCCGATAAAACGAGTGACCAACTGTTTCCACCGTTTATGCTCCTTTTAATATAAGCGTTTCCACCGGCAAAAACGATATCCGGGTTGGTGGGACTTACCTCCAAGGCGGTAACGCCTCCCGAAAAATCGTCGAACAAAGAAACACACCTCCAAGTTTCTGCGGTATCGGTACTTTTATATACTTCTCCCGGTTCGGTTCCACAATATAAAACATTGGGCGAAGCCATACATTGATCGATGGTATACACATTGGATTGGTCGTTAGAAGGTTTATTATTGTTATCAAATACCTGATTAGGCCCCACCGGAGTCCAGTAATTGATTGACTTTGATTGAAATAGTTTATGGGTGTTTAATTTCTGTTTGTAATTGATTTCATTAGCAATGATGTCTTCACTTCCCAAGGGAATGGGATATCCTTGCGCATCCATTCTTTCGTCCACCGACCGACGCCACCTTTTGTAATATTGTGTGTGATAGCTTTTTACGAAAGGATGAGCAGCATAATAGGAGTGATATAAACTATCGACGGTAAATACATTGGGGTGATCGCTATACATCCATTGAGCCCAAGGGGGTAGCGATTTAATTTCTTCAGTAGAGGGCTTGTACATTACCTGAGAAAAAGCCTTTCCGATAACAAAAAAGAGAAGCAAAAGCAGTAAATATCGTTTTTTCATACATTGCTATATTAAGGTTGAAAAACTTCCTCTAAATTAAAAAAATAATGAAGATGCGCTAAATTAAAGAATCAGTTTTATGTTTTGCCACGGTATAAAAAGTAGAAGTGCTCCGTGCAGGTATATTTTGCCATGGTGCAAAAAGTGTAAGTGCTCCATGCAGGTATGTTTTGCCATGGTACAAAAAGTGGAAGTGCTCCATGCAAGTATGTTTTGCCATTGTACAAAAAGTGGAAGTGCTCCATGCAAGTATGTTTTGCCACGGTATAAAAAGTGGAAGTGCTCCATGCAGTTATGTTTTGCCATGGTGTAAAAAGTGGAAGTGCTCCATGCAGTTATGTTTTGCCATGGTATTAAAAACTGAAGTGCCGTTTATATGGTGAATGGTCTGAAATTTGAATATCATTACAAATTTTGTATTACCACCTTTATAACTTACTTTTGTGTCTGAAATAGAATTTCTTAGAATAATGAATTCCACCGTTTTAATAATAGATGATGAAGAAAAACTTCGGAATCTGCTTTCAAGAATTGTTAAATCAGAAGGGTTTGAAGTTGTTGAAGCTTCTGATTGCAAAACTGGGCTTAAAAGAATAGAGCAAAACAATATTGATGTGGTGCTTTGTGATGTTAAACTTCCAGATGGTAACGGAGTTGATTTAACGCATCAAATCAAATTGAAAAGTCCAAGTTCCGAAGTCATCTTGCTTACGGCTTTTGGAAATATTTCTGATGGTGTACAAGCAATGAAAAACGGCGCATTTGATTATTTGGTAAAAGGAGATGATAATAATAAAATAATTCCTTTGCTTCATAGGGCTGTTGAAAAAACACAGCTTCAAAATCGGGTCAAAGAACTTGAAAAAAGAGTAAGTGAAAAGTTCTCTTTTGAAAGTATCAGTTGTAAATCAAAATCAATGCAACAAGCCGTTGAATTGGCAAAGAAAGTTGCACCAAACAATACAACGGTTTTGCTTACCGGAGAAACCGGAACGGGAAAAGAAGTATTTGCACAAGCGATACATCATGCAAGCAGCAGGGAAGGAAAATCATTTGTTGCTTTAAATTGTAGTAATTTTAATAAGGAGGTTCTTGAAAGTGAGCTTTTTGGACATAAGCAGGGCGCTTTTACGGGTGCATTAAAAGACAAGAAAGGTTTACTTGAAGAGGCTAATGGAGGAACTTTGTTTTTAGATGAAATTGGAGAAATGCCCTTTGAATTGCAATCAAAGTTATTGAGAGTATTGGAAACCAATGAATTTATAAAATTAGGTGACACAAGAACGGTTTCTGTGAATTTTCGATTAATTGCAGCAACTAATAAAGATTTGAAAAAGGAATGTGAAAAACAGCAATTTCGTTCTGATTTGCTATACAGGATTAATACTTTCACAATATTTTTACCCCCTCTAAGAGAGCGCAAGAAAGACATTGAGCCAATAGCCTCTTTTTTTGCCAACTTATATACTGAAAAGATGAATAAAAAAAACATGATTCTGAATTCGGTCTATTTAGAAAAATTAGAATCATACCCTTGGCCGGGAAATGTTCGTGAATTAAAAAATATCATTGAGAGAAGTGTTATTTTGACTGAAAACGAGGAAATTACAATTGACTCTCTGCCATTAGAAATATTGAATGTTACAGTTTCAGATTCGAAAACAATGTCCGCTTTTGAATTGTCAAGCATTGAGAAACTGCATATTCAAAAAGTGATGAATTATACCAATGGCAATAAAACCGAAGCGGCAAAACTTCTTAATATTGCAATAACTACGCTTTATAGGAAATTGGAAGAGTATAAAATATACGAGACCATTTCATAATGACATGCTTTTCATAGCGAATTGCTATGGTGTTTTTTTAATATTTTTATTTCATGAGATAATAATCTCTTTATAATGAAGGGCTTGTGTTTTTCTGTAATCATTGGTATGTCTTTTGGCATCCATAAAGAAAAATATGAGTTATGGAAACCACATTATTGATAATACTGACCATCGCCTTATTCGGCATCTGCTTTAAATCTGTTCAGTACTTTGAAAAAATATAAAATTATGGGACTATTATTAATTGTAGCATTGGCTGTATTTGCTTATCTGGTTTATGTATTATTAAGACCTGAAAAATTCTAAATGTTAACCGCATAAAATGGGAATGACATGAATAAAAACAAATATACATTCAAAGAAATAAGTGTACTCATATTTTTTATGTTGTTTGTTTTATCACTTTTTTATCTCGTTTACTGGAAATTAAAACTCTTTTTAAACTTTAATATATGAATGCAGAAATTTTTGGCATTATAGCCATCTTTGTTGCTACAGTATTGCTGGCAATTCCCCTTGGAAGTTATATCGCTAAGGTGTATTCTGGGCGTAAAACTTTTTTGGATTTCCTTTTTAACCCCATAGAAAGACTATTTTTCAGGATTAGCGGGATTGATGCAGCAAAGGAAATGAATTGGAAACAGCATTTATATGCTTTGCTGGGGATAAATGTAGTTTGGTTTTTCATAAGCATGCTCATTTTAATGACTCAAGGTTGGTTGCCTTTAAATCCGGATGGGAATCCTTCTATGTCGCCTGATTTGGCATTTAATACCAGTATTTCATTTATAGTTAATTGTAATTTACAACATTATTCCGGTGAATCAGGATTAAGTTATTTAGGCCAAATGACGATGATGTTTTTTCAATTTGTTTCTGCTGGAACCGGTATGGCTGCGTGCGCTATGGTATTTAATGCGATGAAAGACAAACAAACCGAAACTTTAGGAAATTTTTATAATTACTTTCTGAAAAGTTGTACTCGGATTTTATTGCCTGTTTCAGTAATTGCAGCAGTTATATTATTGTTTAACGGAACGCCCATGACCTGGGAAGGGCAGCAAACTTTCATTACCATTCAAGGAGATACATCCCACGTTTCTACCGGTCCTGTTGCAGCTATGGTCGCTATAAAACAGACAGGCACCAATGGGGGTGGTTTTTTCGGTGCCAACTCTGCGCATCCTCTAGAAAATCCAACCTATTTATCAAATGCGGTTGAAAGCATTTTGATCATTCTGATTCCGATTGCAATGGTTTTTGCTTTAGGGTTCTACTTAAAACGCAAGAAATTGTCTTGGATGATTTTTGGGGTTATGACTATTGGCTTTTTGATGCTTCTCGTTCCTGCAGTTAAACAGGAAATGAACGGGAATAAAGCGATTGCAAAAATGGGGGTGGATCAATCTATGGGAAGCATGGAAGGTAAAGAAAGCCGATTTGGATCGGCGGCTTCTGCCTACTGGGGGATTGCAACAACCGTTACTTCTAATGGCTCTGTGAATGCGATGCACGATAGCTTTACTCCATTAACCGGTGGGCTCGCTATGCTGGGGATGATGGTCAATTCTTTATATGGAGGTGTTGGAGTCGGCTTTTTAAATTTTTACATCTTTATCATTTTAGCAGTATTTATTTCCGGTTTAATGGTAGGGCGAACGCCTGAATTTTTAGGAAAAAAAGTAGAAGCAAGGGAAGTTAAAATAGCTGCCATAATTGCAATACTGCATCCTTTATTAATACTGGCAGGAACTGCATTAGCTTCTTATTTTACAGCTCATAATACATCTATGGGTTTCTGGTTTAACGGAAATGCTACAGCTTGGCTAAACAATCCCGGGCATCACGGCTTTTCTGAAATGCTTTATGAATACACATCTTCTGCGGCCAATAACGGAAGTGGCTTTGAAGGCTTAGGGGACAACAATCCTTTTTGGAATATAACTACGGGAATCGTTCTGTTGTTAAGTCGGTATTTGCCAATAATAGGGCCTTTGGCTATTGCAGGCTTATTGGCAAAGAAAAAATACATTCCTGAAAGTGCTGGTACCTTGAAAACCGATACTTCTACATTTGGAATAATGGTATTTGCAGTAATTTTCATTATTGCCGCCTTATCATTTTTTCCTGCTTTAGCTCTTGGTCCATTTGCTGAATATTTTAGTATGCTTTAATTTTAAATGAAATGAAAAGAAATAATAAAACTTCATTATTCGACAGTTATATTATAAAAGTCGCATTAAAACAGGCTTTTGTAAAGCTGAATCCGAAAAGCATGTTTCGCAATCCCGTGATGTTTACAGTTGAAATCTGCACATTAATAATGTTGATAGTGTGCATTTTTGTACTAACAGGCGAAAATGAACAAGGTAGTTTGGTGTATAATTTTATCATATTTCTGATTTTATTGGCCTCCTTGCTTTTTGCAAATTTTGCTGAAGCCATTGCCGAAGCAAGAGGAAAAGCTCAGGCTGATTCCCTCAGGAAAACTAGGAGAGACACCCCTGCAAAGAAGGTTTTAATACAGGGTGAAATTTATTCTCATGAAATTCAAATGGTTTCATCTTCTGAACTCAATAAGGGGGACATGTTCTTTTGTGAAGCAGGTGACATCATCCCTACAGATGGAGAAATTATAGAAGGAATTGCTAGTATTGATGAAAGCGCTATTACCGGTGAAAGTGCTCCTGTAATTCGTGAAGCCGGGGGTGACAAAACTTCGGTAACGGGAGGAACCAAAGTATTATCTGATAAAATTACGGTAAGGGTAACTACTGAACTCGGTGAAAGTTTTCTGGATAAAATGATTGCTTTAGTGGAGGGTGCAAGCCGTCAGAAAACACCAAATGAAATTGCACTTACCATTTTGCTGGCTGCTTTTACCATCATTTTTATTATTGTTTGCATTACTTTAAAACCCTTTGCAGATTATGCCAATACTCCAATTCCAATTTCTGCTTTCATTTCTTTGTTCGTTTGTTTAATCCCCACCACCATTGGGGGATTGTTGTCAGCGATTGGTATTGCAGGAATGGATAGGGCTTTAAGAGCAAATGTTATAACCAAGAGCGGAAAAGCAGTGGAAACTGCAGGCGATATTGATGTGCTTTTACTGGATAAAACAGGAACCATTACCATAGGCAATCGGAAAGCCACAAATTTCTACCCTGCAATTGGAGTTGATGAGCTTCATTTTATTAGGTATTGTGCATTGAGTTCCTGTGCCGATGAAACTCCCGAAGGAAAATCTATTGTTGAGCTGGCTCATTCAAAAGCTAAGGTTAAAGTTTCAAAAATTGAAGGAGCGAAGTTTATTAAGTTCTCTGCTGAAACGCGTTGTAGTGGAATTATTTTACCCGACGGAATTGAAATTAGGAAAGGTGCTTTTGATACGTTGAAGAAAATGTCGGAAAATGCCGGAAATGAATGTCCTATCGAAATAGAAGAGGAAACAATAAATATTTCAAATAATGGAGGAACGCCTTTGGTAGTGTCTGAGAACAATAAAATTATAGGGGTTGTCGAATTGCAAGACATTATCAAAACGGGTATTCAAGAAAGATTTGCACGCTTAAAAAAGATGGGTGTTAAAACGGTGATGGTGACAGGCGATAATCCATTAACGGCAAAATTCATTGCGGAAAAAGCTGGCGTTGATGATTTTATTGCTGAAGCAAAACCGGAAGACAAAATGAATTACATTAAAAAAGAGCAGCAATGCGGTAAATTGGTTGCCATGATGGGGGATGGGACAAATGATGCTCCTGCTTTAGCGCAAGCGGATGTAGGTGTGGCAATGAACAGTGGTACCCAAGCAGCAAAAGAAGCGGGTAATATGGTTGATTTAGATAATGACCCAACCAAACTTATTGAAATTGTTGAAATCGGAAAACAATTGTTAATGACCAGAGGAACCCTTACCACTTTTTCTATTGCCAATGATGTTGCAAAATATTTCGCCATCGTTCCGGCTTTGTTTATTACTTCAATTCCTGCGCTAGAGGGTTTAAATGTTATGCAATTGAGCAGTCCTCAAAGTGCGATTTTATCAGCAGTAATTTTCAATGCAATTATAATTCCATTGTTGATTCCTCTTGCTCTTAAAGGGGTGGCATATAAGCCTATAGGGGCAAGTGCTATTTTACGCCGAAACCTTTTAATATATGGATTAGGGGGGGTAATGGTTCCTTTTATTGGGATAAAATTAATTGATTTATTTGTTTCAATTCTTATTTAAAACTTAGCATTATGAAAAATATATTTTCTCAAATAATATTGACTATTTTGTGCCTATTTTTATTCGCTGTAATCTATCCACTTGCCATTACTGGCATTGCTCAATTTGCACCCAATCATGGTAGAGGCGAAGTAATTAAAAACAACAACAACCTCCTTGGGTATAAAAATATTGGACAGCATTTTTCTAATCCTAAATATTTTTGGGGGCGACCTTCCGCAGTTAATTATAATGCGGCCAGATCGGAAGAGCACACGTCTGAACTCCAGTCACCTGAA
>CAZJBB010000010.1:0-33763 GCA_964543995.1 uncultured Bacteroidales bacterium | reverse complement strand
AGTGACCAAACAAAAGCAAAGAATGTTAATTAAAGAAGCGGTAAATTAAATAATATCAAAGGACTTGTTGTTGGGGGTATGTCAGATATGAGAGATAATCCCGTTCCGTTTGGCAAAAATGCTCAAGAAATTATTGCAGATGCAGCAAGGGAATATCATTTTCCACTATGCTTTGATTTTCCGGCCGGGCATATTGAAAAAAATAATGCTATCAAACTGGGAAGTCAAGCAACTATTGAAGTAAAACATGATGGTGTCATTTTTAAGCAAATCCCATGAGTGAACATAACGAATTAGGAAAAACCGGAGAATTAACCGCTGAGGATTTTCTTCAAAATAAAGGGTATAAGATTTTAGAAAAAAATTGGCGATCTGGAAGTTTTGAAATAGATTTAATTGCCTTATTCAAAAATCTATTGGTGGTAATAGAAGTAAAAACTCGTAGCACCAATTATTTTGGAGAACCTTTTATTTCAGTGACCAAACAAAAGCAAAGAATGTTAATTAAAGCTGCGGAAAATTATGTTATTAAGCATAATCTTAATTATGAGGTTCGCTTTGATGTAGTATCGATTGTTTATTTTAAAGGAACACCGATAATAAATCACATTGAAGATGCGTTTTATCCTACGCTTCGTTAAAGTGAGCGCTTTCTTTGGTAACTTTGCAGGCTAATTTCAATTCAATGAGAACAATAAATAAAAATATCGGAGATCCAAAGCCCAGAAGGCCAAGAAAAACTACTGATGAAAAACGAAAATATACCCGTAAAGCAGATCAATCCGAATCAACACCATATTCTGAACAAAATTCCAAAGAAATAAGTCGCTCTAAGTCTAGTAAACCATTCGAAAAAAAAGACCGCCCCGAAAAAAGAGAATTCAAAAAAAGTTCCTATAAAGATTCCTTTGAAAATAAAAAAAGCAATCGTTCTTTCGATGATAGCAAACCGGATTTCAAACGTACAGGTAGAGAGGATAAAAAATCATTTACAAGCGATAAAAGTAAAGGTTGGCATGCTAAAACAGATGAGAAATCATCTTATAAACGCAAAAGTTCTGATAGTAAAGATTACGAAAAATCATCAAATTTCGATAAACCATATAAAGGAAAGCGATCGTTCGATGACTCAAAACCGGCTTTTAAGAAAAATGATCGGAATGAGAAAAAACCGTTTCCAGACAAAGTAAAGAAAATATGGCTCGATAAAAAGGAGGATAAACCTTTTGATAGAAAAGAAGTTGGTGAAGAAAGAGAACACAGAAAATCTTCGAAAAGCAGTTTTTCTGAATATAGAAGCAATAATCGAGATCGAGGATATAAACGTGAAGATAAAGACGATAGAAAAAGTGGCTTTCAAGAAATAAAAAGAGATTGGAAAGATAATAAAGACGAAAAAAAGCCCTATTCCCGTGATGGAAAAAAAGAATGGCGAGGTACCGATGAACGTAAGCCTTTGAGCCAAGATAAACGATCGGAAAGAAAAGAATTTTTCGCATCTAAAAATTATCAAAAAACCGAATCTCCCCTTTACAAAAACAAACGCAAAAGCTATGGAGAAGGGAAACCTGAAAAAAGAGAAGGCATACGCTTAAATAAATATATTGCCACTGCGGGCATTTGCTCACGTCGCGATGCAGATGAACTTATAGCCAGTGGAGCTGTTAAAATAAACGGAGTGGTCGTAACCGAAATGGGCATAAGAGTACTTCCAACTGATTCTGTTCAATATGGTGGGGAAACATTAAAAAAAGAAAGACCCGTTTATGTCTTATTAAACAAGCCCAAAGGATTCATAACCACCACCGATGATCCGGAAAAACGGAAAACCGTTATGGAGCTTATTCGTAATGCTTGTAAGGAAAGCTTGTATCCTGTAGGAAGACTCGATAGAAACACAACGGGTCTGCTGCTACTAACCAACGATGGCGACCTTACTAAAAAATTAACACATCCAAGCCATGGTGTTCGGAAAATTTATCATATCGAACTGGATAAACCTCTTACCCAGGAAGATTATCAGAAAATCCAGGATGGTGTTGAATTAGAAGACGGTCCCATTAAAGTAGATGAGATTGCTTACATAGCCGGTGGAAAAAGTAAAAGAGAATTGGGAATTGAAATACATTCTGGGCGAAATCGTATTGTTCGTCGTATTTTTGAGCAATTGGAATATAATGTTAACAAACTCGACAGGGTATATTTTGCCGGTCTTACTAAAAAAGATTTACCAAGGGGAAAATGGCGTTTCCTTAGTATACAGGAGGTGAACTTGTTAAAAATGTTAGGCTAAAGATAATTATCTCCAATGGAGAAGAGCAATCGGAAGACAATTCGAAAAATTGTAAAACGGTTTTTGATTACTCTGGCCGTTTTAATTGGGCTTTTAATTAGTACCCTATTGGTAATTGGCATTTTTTTCGATAAAGAAGTCAAAGAATTTCTTGTCAAACAACTTAATAAACAACTCAACTCCAAAATTAGTGTTCAAAAAATAGAATTGACTCTTTTTGAGAAATTCCCCATGGCTTCGCTTAAATTCACAGGTGTTGTTGCTAAAGATGCTACTAATTCCGAACAAAAAGATACACTTTTAATAGCGCAGAAGGTCTATTTGCAATTCAATATTTGGGATATTTTTGAAAAGAAGTATCAAATAAAAAACATTGATATTGAGAACGCCGATCTAAAGCTTAAGGTATACAACGACGAGTCCGATAACTATCATTTTTGGAAACCAACGGTCGATTCATCAGCAACTTCCCCTTTCTCAATCAATTTAAAAAGCGTTAAATTTAATAATGTAACCATTTCATACACTAACAACCCCGCAGAACAAAAATATAAATTCAAAATTGAAACTTTAAAGGCAAAAGGAGACTTAAGTGATAAAATAAACGATTTTTCCTTGTCCGGAAATGTTGATGTACAGTATTTTATTTCAGACGGTATCAATTATATGCCTCGAAAATTTGTAACCCTAGATGCAATAATTAAAGTAAATAACGATAAAGAAAATTGGACTTTTTCTGATTGTAAATTTAGTTTTGGAAAATTAAAGTTTCTCTTCAATGGTGCATATAATTTTGGGGAATTTTCTAAAAGTGTAAATATCAATATTCAGTCGAATGAAGCCGACTTATCATCTTTCATCGAAGAGCTTCCCGAAAACATAAAACCAAGCTTTTCTAATTACTCTGCCAAAGGTATGCTTAATGTAAACCTCAGCATTAAAGGTCCTCTTTCCAGTAAAAAACGCCCTTTGGTATTTTGCTCCTATATGCTCTCAAATGGTAGTTTACATGAGCCTAAATCAGATATCACATTAGAAAATATTAATTTTTCGGGTTCCTATTCCAATTATTCGACCAACCTTCCCGAAAAATATAAAGTATCGTTTGAAAACTTATCAGCCAAACTTAAAAATGGGCAAATTCGTGGAAGTCTTAATATTTCCAACTTCCTCCACCCTGAAGTAAGTTTTACCGGAAAACTACAAAACTTTGAATTGGCTGAAGTGCTAAAGTTTATTGGAAATACAGATATTGAGTCAGCCAAAGGAGTTCTTAATACCGATATCAATATGTGGATAAATCCATCCGACTTTTCACATTTGAAAATGAGTGACTTTCTAAATAGTAAAACCTCTGGAACACTTGCCCTTGAAAACATAGGTTTTACATTGAAAAACAATCCTGTTCAATTTTATGGAATCAACGGAAATTTCACCTATAACAATAACGACATTATCATTAACAGTTTCACGGGAAACATCAATAAAAGCGATTTTAAGCTTAGCGGCTATTTCAAAAATGTTTTGCCTTTTGTTTTTTTGGAAAATCAGTCTGTTGAAATTAATGCCCACATGGCCTCTAATAACTTTAATCTTGAAGATTTACTAACTTCAGATAAAAGCACTTCAAGTGCAAAACCTTTCCGAATAAGCTTCCCCTCAACACTTTCTGCTTCAATTGATGCTGAAATTGGAAATCTTAAATTCAAAAAATTCTCATCTACACAAGTAAAAAGTCGTCTGGTTTTGAGAAATAAACAAATGATAATCAACTCATTACAATTAAATACCATGGGGGGCAAAATATATGCAAAAGGCTTGTTGGATGCTACTCCAAAAGAAAAAGTACTGATTAGTTTCGAAGCATCCGTAAACAATGTAAACGTCAGTCAAATGTTTTACCAGATGGGTAATTTTGGGCAAGAAAACGGCATTATGGACGAAAATATTAAAGGTAATTTAAATACTGATATTCAATATGCAGCAGTATATAAAGACGATTTAACAGTTGAAAAAACCTCCATTTTTGCCCATGCCGATGTAACTATTGAAAATGGAGAGCTAAACAACTACGCTCCTTTATTGAAGCTGTCAAAATTTGTACGTTTAGATGACCTAAAAAATGTTCGTTTTTCAACTCTTGAAAACAAAATAGACATCAAAAATGAAACCATTACCATACCCAAAATGGACATTAAATCCAATGCTCTCAATTTGCAAATGAAGGGAACCCATAAATTCAACAATGAAATTAATTATCAATTACAAATACTCTTATCTGAATTGCTTTCCGATAAAACCAGAAAAGCGAACAAGCAAAATGAAGAGTTTGGGCTTATTGAAGACGATGGGCTGGGGAAAACGACACTTTTCATTAACATTTCGGGTACCATTGATAAACCTAAGTTTAAATATGATAAACTTGGCGTTAAGGAAAAACTAAAAATTGCTATAAAATCGGAAAAGCAAAATCTTATCAATGTGCTTAATAAAGAGTTTGGATGGTTCAAAAAACAAAGTACCACCGACACAAGTAGCGTAAAAAACAATAACAATAAGCAAAATGACACCAAGTTCTCCATTGAATGGAACGATGATAATGATAAAAAACCACAGGAATAAATAAGACCCATTTTAATTGAAATACAACATATATACCAATAAACGTCGCTGGAAATGGTTACTGTTTTTTTCCGGTATTCTGATTATTGCTTTTTCTATATGGTTTTCCAATATATTGGTCAACCGTTTGGCAAATGATGAGCGAAATAAAGTGAAAATTTGGGCTGATGCAATACACCAAAAAGCCAGTTTGGTAAATTACACAGAAGAGTTTTTTAAGAAAATTCAAGTTGAAGAACGTAAAAGAGTTGAGCTTTGGGCAGAAGCATACCGAAGATTGGTATTTGCCGGACTCAACGAAGATTTAACATTTTATCTGAAAATTATTGAAGAAAATACCAACATTCCAGTCATACTCACCGATCAGAGTAATAACATTAAAATGACTGCCAATGTTGAACTACCTAAAGACTCGTTAAAAGTACTTAAGGGAAAATTACTCGAAGAGTTTAGCGAATTTGAACCCATCAAAGCTAAATATCTCTCCATGGTTAATGATAAAATATATTATAAAGAGTCGAAGCTTTTTAACGATTTACGAGGGGTTTTGAACGATTTGGTGCGTTCATTTTTTTCTGAGGTGGTTATAAATTCTGCTTCAGTTCCGGTAATTGTTACTGATAGTAGTCAAAAAAAACTTCTTGCCTATGGAAATATAGATACTACAAAAATCCATGATCATACTTATATTGAAACTGTGATTTATGAAATGTCACACCAAAACCCTCCCATTGAAATTTACCTTTCCGGGGTCGGAAAAAGTTTGATTTTTTATAAAGATTCTTTTCTGCTTCAACAGTTGAGGTATTTTCCTTATTTACAATTTTTTATAATCAGTATTTTTTTGGCAATCGCATATCTTTTATTCAGTTTTGCACGAAAATCAGAACAAAATCAGGTTTGGGTGGGCCTGGCTAAGGAAACAGCGCATCAAATAGGAACCCCACTATCCTCAATGATTGCTTGGGTAGAAATTTTAAAAATGAAGGGTATCGATGATGAAACCATCAATGAAATCAATAAAGATGTTAAACGACTAGAAAACGTGACAGACCGGTTTTCTAAAATCGGTTCTGATCCAAAGCTAAGCACTTCCAATGTGGTCCCCATATTATATGAAGTGGTTTCTTATATTAAAAACCGAAGCTCAAATAAAGTTGTATTTAAATTAAATTTTGACCCATCCGACATAATAGAAGCTCCCGTTAATAAAAACCTATTCGAATGGGTCATCGAAAACTTATTAAAAAATGCTATTGATTCTTTTAATGGGTCAGGGAAAATAGAAATTGATATCATTCAGGATACCGGAAAAATTCACATTGATATTTCTGATTCAGGAAAAGGAATACCCAAGGCTATGTTTAAGACTATTTTTCGGCCGGGTTATACCAGTAAAAGCAGAGGTTGGGGATTGGGCTTATCCTTATCTAAAAGAATTATAGAGGAATACCACAAAGGGAAAATTTTTGTAAAATCTTCGATGTTAAATAAAGGATCTATTTTCAGAATTTCATTAAAAAAGCAGTATTAAGCACCTCTTTCTTTTTTCCACCAATCATTAAAAGTTTGGTCACTTATTTTTGGTAATACTCTTCTATTTCCCCACTGGGCTTTAAAAAATTTACCTAAAAACCAATTTTTTAGTTTTGAGTTTCCGATATTCATGAGTTTCCGATTCAACATTACTTTTTTCCAAGCAAACATGACTATTTTCTCAGAGGTGTCATACATTTTCAATCTAACCGATTCGTTTCGGTTTTCAAGTAACAACTCATGAAGATTTATTTTAACCGGACATACTTCGGTACACTTACCACATAGAGTGGAAGCAAAACTTAAATGTTTATATTCTTCAAATCCTTTTAAATGAGGTGTAATCACAGAACCAATAGGACCGCTATATGTGGTATCATAGGTATATCCACCTATATTTTTGTATATCGGGCAAGCATTTAAACATGCACCACATCGAATGCAAGATAGTGCTCTTCTTTGTTCTTTTTTCGACAACAATTCGCTTCTATTATTATCAAGCAAAATAACATACATTTCTTCCGGTCCATCGCTTTCCCCTTCCTGTCTGGGTCCTAAAATAACAGAATTATAAACCGTTAATTTTTGACCTGTTCCATGTTGAGCTAACAATGGCCAAAATAAATGTAAGTCATTAATGGATGGAATTAGCTTTTCAATGCCTGCAATTACTATTTGAATTTTGGGTAATGAAAATGATAAAAATCCATTCCCTTCATTTTCAGTTAATGCAATACCTCCAACATCGGCAATTAAAAAATTAGCTCCGGTAATCCCGGCATCGGCAGCCAAAAACTTTTCTTTCAACTTTTTTCTAACAAAAAGTGTAATATCCTGTGGAGTACTATCAATGGGTAAACCAAATTTTTCATTAAACAAAGCTGCTACGTTTTCTTTAGACTTATGCATAGCAGGGGTAACAATATGGTATGGTTTTTCCCCGGCTAATTGAACAATGTACTCTCCTAAATCAGTCTCAACTGATTCTATTTTATGGCTTTCTAAATGGTGATTAACTTCTATTTCTTCTGTGGTCATCGATTTAGATTTCACCACCATTTTAGTTTTATTTCTTTCTAAAATGTCTATTACTTCCTTAATGGCTTCTTCACCTGTAGTTGCCCATATTACTTTACCCCCCCTAGCTGAAAAATTCATTTCAAATTCAGTAAGATACTTATCTAGCTCATTAACAACCTTATATTTAATACTTCCGGCACGTTCCTTGGCTAATTCCATATCAGAAAATTGAAATTTGCCTTTTTCGACTGCAGCATCATACTTCGAAATATTGAACTTAATTTTATTTCTTTGTTCAATATCAAAAGCAACTTTTTCTGATTCTTCTTTAAATTTTATATGTAAATTATGCATAATGGCATCTTTAAATTTTATTCACTCTAACTTCATGTCTTCCACCTTCAAATTCAGATGATAAATAAACCTTCAATATTTCAAGAGCTTCAATATTACTTATAAATCTTGCGGGTAAAGCTAAAATATTGGCATCGTTATGCTTTCTTGCTAAAGAAGCAATTTCAGTATTCCAACATAGAGCCGAGCGAACCCCTTTATGTTTATTGGCTGATATGTTCACACCATTTCCGCTTCCGCAAAGTAAAATTCCTTGTTTATAATTCCCATTTTCAATTTCTATAGCCAGCTTGTGCGCAATATCAGGATAATCAACACTTTCTGATGAATATGCTCCAACATCCAAAATTTCAATTTTCTCATTGTTTAGGTAATTCATCAAAAAAAGCTTCATATCATAACCGGCATGATCACAACCTATAATAATTTTATCAAGCATGTGTGGGACTGTTTATAAAAATTCTTTCAAAAGTAAGTATTTTATAAACATCTTTCTAAAAATGAATACTTTATGCTTTCTAATCGAATCGTTAATTGAGGCTTAAATATCATTAAAACAATACTTTATATTTTTTTAAACAATCACTGTTAATATCTGATTATCTTTGTTTGATTATTTCAATTGAAGTTAATTTCTAAAGAGATAAAAATGAAATATTTGAACTTTATTATTATTTTTAAGTCTTTTTCAACATAAAACGAACAATTATTAAGGGTATTTTAGGTGTTAATTTTAACTAAGAACTTTTCATTAACAGATGTTACTAAATAATATAATAAATTCATATTTAAAACTTTCAATATTAAATAGGTGTTGATAATAAGTTAAAAAGTATTGATTAAATACATAAACAAACTATTTAACATATTCTATTAAACACAATGAACAGACTATAATGATTATTAGAAATTAAATTAAAGAATATTAATAATGAATATTGTTGAAAAGATAAAACAACTTAAAATTCAGAAAAATGCTATTATTTTAGCACATTACTATCAAATTCCAGAAATCCAAGATATAGCTGATTTCATTGGTGACAGTTTAGCTCTTTCTCAAGAAGCTACAAAAGTAAAAGCAAATATAATCATTTTTGCCGGAGTTAATTTTATGGCTGAAACCGCTAAAATTTTAAATCCAAGTAAAAAAGTAATTATTCCGGATAGAGAGGCTGGGTGTTCTTTAGCAGACTCTTGTAAATATACTGATTTAAAGGATTTTATTGAAAAACATCCCGAACATTATGTAATTTCTTATATTAATTGCTCATCCGAAGTTAAAACCATTTCTGATGTTATTTGTACTTCAAGTAATGCTGTTAAAATAGTGGAATCATTGCCCAAAAATCAAAAAATAATATTTGCACCCGACAAAAATCTAGGATCATACATCAACAGTATTACTGGTAGGAAAATGGTATTATGGAATGGATCTTGTGAAATTCATGATATTTTAAGCATAGAATCCATTTTAGAACTTAGGGTTCTTCACCCGGATGCTAAATTATTGGCCCATCCCGAATGTAAAGCACAAGTATTAGAGATAGCCGATTTTATAGGTTCCACTACTGCTTTATTACAGTATTCTGTAAAAGATGATTGTAAAAAGTTTATAGTTGCAACAGAAACTGGTATTTTACACCAAATGAAAAAAAGTTCTCCTAATAAAGAGTTTTTAATTGTTCCTTCCGACAAAACATGCTCATGTAATGATTGTCCATATATGAAATTAACTACTTTAGATAAAATATATAAAGCGCTTTTAAATGAACAACCTGAAATAATTTTAAGTGAAGAGTTGATGAATAAAGCGAGAAAACCGATTTTAAAAATGTTAGAGTTGTCGTAAAGTTATTATGTTAATAAAATGAAAATCAAATATTTACTAATTGCAATTTTTATTTTTGTAATTTCCATAAAGGCATTTTCACAAGATTCTATTATTAAAAATGGAAATGTGGTCTTTTATTATTCCAATCACCAAAAATCAAGCGAAGGTCTCATGCGCGATGGAAAGCCGGATGGATATTGGATGAGTTATTACGAAAATGGTATAATTAAGTCGGAAGGAAACAGGCAAAATTTCGAATTGGATAGTACTTGGAAATTTTATAACAATAAAGGAAAATTAACGCTGGAGGTGAATTATAAAAAGGGCAAGAAAAATGGAGTAAGAAAAATAATTAATGAAAATGAAAAAATAGAGGAAAATTATTTGATGGATGTTAAGCAAGGACTGACTAATTATTATATTTCAGATTCTATTTTAGTAAAATCAATAAAGTTCGAAAAAGGACTTGAAGAAGGATTATCTAAAGAATTTGATAAAAAAGGGAACGTAATAACTTTGTTAGAATATAAAAAGGGTATGTTGATTAGTAGAGAAAAAATAAATCGTTTTGATCAAAATAATATGAAACAAGGTAATTGGGTTGAGTTTTATCCTTATGGAATGATTAAAAATGAAATTACTTATCGGGATGACAAAAAGAACGGATATTTTAAAGAGTATGACAATGAAGGTAGGTTGTTGAAGGTTTCAAAATATATAAACGATATTTTGCAGGAAAATGTGGAAGAATTGAAAGTATATGATGTAAGAACAGATTATTATTCGAACGGTAAGATAAAAACTGTGGGCAGTTACTACAATAACAAAGCTGATGGCATAAGAAGAGAATATGCTCCGGATGGAAAAATAGTAATTTCTTATGTTTTTAAAAATGGGATCATGATTGCTAAAGGTATTGTCGATGAAGCAGGTTTAAAGCAAGGAAAATGGCAAGAATTCTTCGAAACAGGTGAATTGAAATCAGAAGGCAATTATAAAGATAATAAGCACATAGGCCAATGGAAATTCTATTTTCAAAATGGAAAATTAGAGCAAATTGGAAACTATAATAATAAGGGAAATGTTGAAGGATTTTGGAAATGGTATTATTCTAATGGAGAAATTCATAGAGAAGAAAGTTTTTTAGATGGTTTATCCGATGGTAAGCTCATTGAATATTCCGATAGTGGTATGGTAATCACAGAAGGATCCTATATTGATGGAATAGAAAATGGTCTATGGAAATTAAATTACGGTGATTTTAAAGAAATTGGAAAATATGTTGACGGTAAAAAAGATAGTTTATGGAAATCATGGTATAATAACGGTATTTTAAGTTTTGAAGGTAAATTCATCGATGATAATCCCAATGGAAAGCAAATATATTATTGGGATAATGGAAAAATAAAAGAAGAAGGTTATTATGTTATGGGTAAAAAAGAAGGGGTTTGGGTTAAATATGATTATGAAGGAAATGAAGCTTTAACAACCTTTTTTAAAGATGGTATTGAAAGAAAATTTGAAGGGGTTGATTTTGATGAAGACAAAAAGGATAAGATTGAACCTTAATGGTTTACATTAGATGAGCTCGAAAATAGTAAAAGTAATTTCTGATATTCGATTTTGGATCATTCTTTTTGCTTTTGTCAGATTGTATGGTATTACCAATCCCCCTTTAGAGGTAGCTCACAGTTGGCGCCAGGTAACTGTAAATATGGTGGCTCGGAATTTTGTTGAAAATGGAGCCAATATTCTTTATCCTCAAGTAGATATGGCTGGAGAAAAATCCGGAATTACCGGAATGGAATTTCCTTTATTGAATTACTTGATTTATTTGATGTCAAAGCTATTTGGGTTTCATCACTGGTATGGAAGACTTATTAATTTAATGATTTCCTCTATTGGTATATATTACTTTTATAAAATTATAAGGCAATACTTTACAGAAAAAATTGCTTTTCAATCGTCAATAATTTTGCTGAGTTCTATTTGGTTTGCATACTCGCGTAAAATTATGCCGGATACTTTTAGTGTATCATTGGTGATTATAGGTCTGTATTATTTCTCTCAATTTATTTGTTCCTGGAAAACTATTCATTACCTATTAACTTTGATGTACCTTTCCCTTGGCATTTTAAGTAAACTTCCTGCTGGTTTTATGCTGGTTTTTGCAATTTTAATGATGTTTCCATTTAAAAACTATTCAATAAAACGTTTAATTAGTGTTATATCAATAATTTTTGTGATTTTTATGTTGATTTATTTTTGGTATTTTTATTGGGTGCCTCATCTCGTCAATGAATATGGCTATTGGCACTTTTTTATGGGAACTTCTTTTGGTCAAGGAGCAATTGAATTGGTTCAAAACCTGAATTTAACTGTGGAAAAGTTTTATTTTGATGCTCTAAAATATTCGGGTTTCATTTTGTTTTTAGTAGGCTTTATTATTTGTCTTATACATAAAAAGAAAAGGGTTTTATGGATTTTTACTTTAGGAATCTTAGCGTTCTGCAGTATCGTTTTAAAAGCTGGAAAAACTTTCAGTTTGCATTCCTATTACATAGTTCCTTTTGTACCCATAATGGCTTTGGTAGCTTCTCATGCGCTTTTTTATATTAAAAATAAAACGCTTGTCAATGTTATTTTAGCTTTGGTTGTTCTCGAAGGTGTTTTAAATCAAATTCACGATTTTAATATTAGAGAACAAGAAATGCATGTATTAACTTTAGAAAGCATTGTAAATCAAAATATTCCTGTAAATTCACACATTGTTATTAATGGTGATATTAACCCAACTGATTTATATTATACCCATAGAAAAGGATGGACGCTCGCTAATGAGCAAATACAGTTATCAAGCTTGGATTCGTTGGCAAATTTAGGGTGCAACTATCTCATTTGGGATAAAAAGAAGGAGTACAGTCCTTTGTTTATTAAGTATAAAAAGGAATATGAGGATAATAACTATTCAATCTACTTTATAAAATAATCCATTAATCGATTCAGAAGTATTCAGGAACCTTCATTTTTGTATGCAAACTTTAACAATTATTAAAAATACAGAACAACTGATATTAGCTGATCATTCGTAACTTTGTAAGTTATAAATTAGGCTGATGCCGGAAGAAATCAACATATTAAGTCAAAAAATAGAATCTTTCATTAGAAAGTATTATAAGAACCAGATTATTAGGGGTGGAATTTGGAGTGCATCTTTATTATTGGTTACCTTTTTAATTTCTGTGATTTTAGAATATTTTGGTCAATTTGATATTCTTATTCGCACCATTATATTTTATGCGTATTTAAGTATCAACGTGCCAATCTTACTTAAGCTCATAATAATTCCTTTTCTTAAATTAAAAAAAATTGGCCCTTATTTAAGTTTTGAGAAAGCTTCGATAGTTGTGGGTAAATTCTTTCCTGAAATAAAGGATAAACTACTTAATACCTTACTACTTAAAGATTTAGCAAAAAGTGAACAAAATAACTTAGATTTAATTATTGCAAGTATTGACCAGAAAATACAATATTTAAAACCCATTCAATTTAACAAAGCTATAAATTACAATAAGAACAAGAAATATTTAATATATTTATTTATTCCATTATTTATATTTATAGGTATATTTTTGGTATTTCCAACCATAATAACGGGATCCACAAAGCGCCTGATATATCATGATCAATATTTTCCCAAAGAAGTTCCTTATGTAATTGATATTCAAAATTCTAAATTGCAAGCTATTCAACAAGATGATTTTACTTTACAGGTGAAATTGAAAGGTAAAGAAGCTCCAAAGGAAATATTTGTCGAATATAATGGCGCTAATTATTTGTTAGACAAGCAAATAGATGGTACTTATCAATATATTTTTAAAAAGGTTCAAAAGAACATCCCATTTCACTTTGTTACTGATGAATTTTCATCAGAGGAGTATATTTTAACAGTAATTCCTAAACCAATAATTTTAAATTTTTCTGTTGAGCTTAAATATCCAACGTATATAAATAAGCCTAAAGAAGTACTACAGAATTCAGGAGACATTACTGTTCCTGAGGGTACTCAGATAGAATGGCATTTTAACACCAGAGATACTAAATTCTTGAATTTTTCCATCAACAAAAAAACCGAGAAAATTAGTGAGAAAAATACAAATGCATTTTCGATTACAAAACAGCTTTTTCAATCGTGTAGGTATTCCATTATTTCTCAAAATCTGCAAATGCTAAATAAAGACTCCTTAGCATACAGTATACAGGTCAATCAAGATCAATATCCGGTAATTAATGTCAACCAGTTCTCCGATTCAATTTATGATAATAGGCTGTATTTTAAGGGAGAGATTAAAGATGATTATGGTTTTACAAAATTGATGTTTTCTATAAAATCACTTAAAACCAATGAAGTATTTAGTACAAAAGTACCGGTTTCATTTATTGGAAATCAGCAAGAATTCTATTATTTTTTCGACTTAAGCACATTAAAAGCCAAAGATGGAAATGAGTTTGAATATTATTTTGAAATTTGGGACAATGACGGTGTGAATGGAAATAAGTTTACTAAATCAAATAGTTTTTCATATAAATTACCCACTGAAAGCGAGATAGAAAAATTAAACCAGGAACGTTCAGATAATTCTAAGAATGAAATAGAGAAGTTAATGAACGATATCAAGAAGCTGCAAAAAGATGTGGATGAAGTTTCAAAGAATCAAATAAATAAGAATAATTCGGATTTTGAAAATAAAAAACAAATTCAAAATTTAATAAAAAACGAAAAAACGATTGAGAATAAATTGAATGAACTTAAAAAAACGATTAGCGAAAACAATATAAAGGAATCAATCCATAAAGAGTATGATGAAGAGTTGATTAATAAGCAAAAGGAATTAGAGAAACTTTTTAATGATCTAATGAATGAGGATTTAAGAAACCTCATGAAAGAGCTGGAGAAAATGATGGAGAACATCGATAAAAAGCAGGTTAACCAGATGTTAGATAAAATTAAAAGCAATAATGAGGATTTGAAGAAAGAACTTGATAGAAATCTTGAACTATTTAAGCAATTAGAAGTGGAAAAGAAGCTAAATGATCAAATCAAAAAATTAGAGAGTTTATCTGAAGAACAAAAGAAACTGTCCGAAGAAACCATGAATTTAAATAAAGATAATGCAGCTACAATTCAATCAAAACAAGATGAAATACAAAAGAAATTTGATGAAATACAAAAAGAAATAAAGGAGATTGAAAAGAAAAATAGCGAACTTGAAAATCCTAAAGATTTAAAGAATACCGATAATTTGCAAAAAGAAATTCAAAAAGAGATACAAAATAGTTCTACTTTCCTAAAAGATAAAAAAGAAAAAAAATCATCACAATCTCAAAAAAATGCAGGAGATAAAATGGATGAACTTTCAAAGAAACTAAACGAATCACTGGAAGAAAGTCAAAATTCAGAACAAGAAGAAGATATTCAGTCAATTAGAATGATTTTAAAAAACTTATTGAAAGTTTCATTCAATCAGGAAAATTTAATGGCTGCTTTTAAATCTGTGAATGTTAATGATCCTCAATATGTTAAACTCTCTCAAAATCAATATAAGCTTAAGGAGGACTTAGAAAAAATAAAGGATTCGATTTATGCCATTAGTAAACGACAGGTTAAAATACAATCTTTTGTCAATAAAGAAATTTCAAATATTAATAATCAAACAGAAACAATCCTGGATGCGTTGAAAAATAGAAATATTTCTGTAGCAACTTCAAAGCAACAGTACGTTATGACCTCAGTGAATAACCTAGCTTTGCTTTTAGCAGAATCGCTTGATGATATGCAAAAACAGCAAAACGAAAGCAAACAAAAAAAGTCAGGTAAATGTAATAAATCCTGTAAAAAGCCGGGTAGTGGAAAGCCATCGGCTTCAACAATGAAAAAGCTGCAAGATCAGCTAAATAAGCAGATGGAGCAGATGAAATCAGAAATGGGGAAAAATGGGAAGAGTTTGAAAACAGGACAATCGATGAGCCAACAATTGGCGAAAATGGCCGCACAACAGGAAGCCATAAGAAAACAAATGCAGCAATATGCTGAGGATCTTAAAAAAGAAGGCACAGGGAATAATTCCGGACTCAATAAAATCATGAAGGATATGGAAAAGACGGAAACGGAACTTGTAAATAAAGTAATTTCATCCGAAACACTAAACCGTCAAAAAGAAATTCTTACGCGCTTACTGGAATCTGAAAAAGCCGAAATTAAGAAAGAAATGGAAGAAAAAAGGGAATCAAATGAAGCAAAAAACACATTTAAAGGTAACCCTGTTGATTTTTTTAAGTATAACAACATAAAAGTAAACTCTTCTCAGTTGTACAAAACTATACCGCCAACGTTAAAACCTTACTATAAAACCAAAGTAAATGAATTTTATTTAAATCTGTAGTCTATGAATAAAACTCTTATAAAACTGCCCTCCGACCAAACCGCATATCTTAAACTTCAGCAATTTGTAGAAAATGTTTGCGACTATTTAAATATTCAAAACACTTATTTCGGTAATATATTAGTTTGTTTAAATGAAGCTCTTACGAATGCCATTAAGCATGGAAATAAATTTGATATTCAAAAAGAAGTTACTATTGAGATGTCAAATCAAAATAATCAGGTTTCGTTTTTAATTTCTCACGAGGGTGAAGCATTTGTAAATGACGATTTTTTGAATAATATTAATCCTGAAAGCACCAAAGGTTTGTTTTTAATTAAGACGTTATCAGACCACATGGAGTATCAAGAAAATGGGCGGACCTTATGTATTCATTTCAATTTATTGCCCGTTCAGGATGAGTTAAAATCAATTAGGAAGAGGGTTATACAAGAATCTAAAACATCCGCTGCACAAGACTCAAAGCAAAAAGTATCTTTTAAAGCCAATGTCTAGCATTCAGATTTCGAATTTAAACATAGCTTTTGTTTGTGAAAAGCGGGCTAAGATTAAAAATTGGATAAAAAAGACGATTCTTGAGGAGAGAAAAATCCCAGGTGATATTTCAATTATATTTACCTCTGATGAAGAACTGTCCAAAATTAATATTAAATACCTAAATCACAGCACGTTAACGGATGTAATCACCTTCAGCTATAATGAAAATGAAATTATTAGTGGTGATATATTTATTAGTACTGAAAGAGTTAGAGAAAATGCTATTATATTTAATCAAAAATTCAATGACGAGCTTTTTAGAGTAATAATTCACGGGGTATTACATTTACTTTCCTATAATGACAAAAAAGAAAAGGATAGAATTGTTATGAAGCAAAAAGAAGAAAAGTACTTAGGATTTCTTGAAAATTAATTTACAGTTTCACGTGAAACAAAATGTTTAAAGAGTACGATATAATTGTAGTAGGTGGTGGACATGCAGGTGCTGAAGCCGCGGGTGCTGCTGCACGAATGGGATCAAAAGTCTTGTTAATAACACATAATTTGGCAACTTTAGCTCAAATGTCATGCAATCCATCCATTGGAGGTGTGGCAAAGGGTCAAATTGTTCGGGAAATTGATGCGCTGGGTGGATTAACAGGAATTGTAACCGACCACTCTATGATACAGTTTAGAATGCTAAACCGCTCAAAGGGTCCTGCAATGTGGAGTCCAAGAGCCCAATGCGATAGATATTTGTTCTCATTAAATTGGAGAAAAATACTTGAAAGTTATCCGAATTTAGATTTTTGGCAAGATAATGTTATCGATATCATATTAGAAAATGGATTATTAAAGGGCGTTGTTACAGAATTAGGCATTAAGATATTTTCAAAAGCAGTAATTTTAACCAACGGTACTTTTTTAAATGGGAAGATTCATATTGGAAATAAAAATTTTAAGGGAGGACGAATAGGTGAACCGGCCTCCATGGATTTAACTCAGAATTTAGTTCTAAAAGGATTTCAGAGTAATAGAATGAAAACCGGAACCCCTGTAAGAATCGATGGTAGATCAGTGGATTTTACTAAATTGATTGAACAACCCGGGGATGAAAATCCATTAAAATTTTCTTTTTCTAATACACCCTATTTAAAAGAACAAAGAAGTTGTTTTTTGGCGTATACGAATGATGAGGTTCATGATATTTTAAGAACAGGATTTGATTTATCTCCTTTATTTACCGGAACAATTAAAGGTGTTGGGCCAAGGTATTGTCCCTCTATTGAGGATAAAATTGTTAGATTTTCAGAGAAAAATTCACATCAGTTATTTTTGGAACCTGAAGGCTGGAATACTATTGAGTACTATTTAAATGGATTTTCTTCTTCCCTGCCTGAAGATATACAATATGCTGCGTTAAAGAAAATAAGTGGGTTTGAACAAGTCAATATTTTAAGATCTGGTTATGCAATAGAATATGACTATTTTCCCCCTACACAATTAAATTATTCTTTAGAATCAAAATTGATAGAGGGTCTTTATTTTGCTGGGCAAATTAATGGCACAACAGGATATGAAGAAGCAGCTGCTCAAGGATTAATGGCAGGAATTAATTCGGCTCAAAAAGTAAAAGGGTTAAAAGACATTGTTCTAAAAAGACATGAAGCTTATATTGGAGTTTTAATCGATGATTTAATAACAAAAGGTGTTGATGAACCCTATAGAATGTTTACTTCTAGAGCTGAATTTAGAATTCTTTTACGTCAAGATAATGCTGATATGCGATTAACACCCTTAGGTCATGAAATAGGTTTAATTTCAGATGAAAGATTTTATTCTTATTCTCGTCATGAGAATCAGACAAATGAACTTATTCATTTTGTAAAAATGAACTCAGCTGAGCCAAATGAGATCAATGGTTTTTTAAAGACAAAAAATGAAGCCTTAATAGTTCAAAAAACAAAGTTAGCCCAACTTGTTTTAAGACCACGCTTATCTTTATTTGATTTGCAGAAAGAAATTCGTGCACTTGAAAGTTATATTGAAATACATAAAATATCTAATGACACTATTGAGGAAGCAGAAATTTTGCTTAAATATGAAGGTTATATAATTAAGGAACAAGAAATGGCTGAAAAATTAATACGATATGAGGATATTTCTATACAGCCAGATTTTAATTTTCATGCTATTCAATCTTTATCTTCAGAAGCAAGAGAAAAATTTTCGAAAGTCAAACCACAAACAATTGGGCAGGCTTCAAGAATTAGTGGTGTTACTCCCTCTGATATTTCTGTGCTCATAATTTATTTGAGAAAATAGAAATCATAATCCACTGTATATCAGCCATATAATAAAAACGAAGTTTTTATGGCTTAATTTTAAGCCCGCTAGTGCAAAAAAGTACTTGGTTGAAGGTTTTTTATTACTTTTGAATTGAACTATTATTAAATCGCAAATTTTAAAGTTATGCTCTGTAAGCCCTATAAATAAAAGGAAATGTTTAAAAAATTATGGACACAGCTTAAAAAGTGGTCAAGAGAGAATGAAATTCTATTTTATGGAATTGTTTTTTTGTTTTTAATTTCATTAACGTGGGGTTATTCGATATATGTTCAAAATTCAAATTCATTAGACGAAATTCAAAAAAGCATTTCCGAGAAATTGCATCTCAAGGAAAAAAAGGCAGATGCAATATTATCTAATTTGTCAAAATATTTTGATAGCTCAGAGAAAGATGAAAATTTAAAAAATAACATTGCTTTTGAATCTTTTCAAAAGGAAGCCACTGCATTTTTTGTATTTAAAAATAAGAAATTAAGTTTTTGGTCGGATAATAGCGTTCCAATTTACGACGTTTCCATTGATAGTATAAATAAATCATCTTTTTTATTTATCAGTAATGGATGGTACGATGTAAGAAAAATAATACAAAACGGAAATACTTATGTTTCCTTAATCTTGGTTAAACATAAATACCCGTACCAAAATGAATATTTACAAAATGACTTGCCGGATGAATTTGATATTACTCAAGATCTTTTAGTTAATTCAAAGAGATCAAATAATAGTATTTTTTCAATTGAAAACAAATACCTTTTTTCCATTGAAGCATTAACCAATAGCCCTAGTAAAGGACAGCTTCTGATTTTTGGCTTTTTGTTTCTCATGAGTATGATTTTGGGATTTCAGCTTATTCTAAAAATGCTGATATCAATAAAACGACTTAAAGTGAGACCCTTTTTATTACTAATTGTCTTTGGTTTTATTGTTGCAATGATCAGATCCATAATGTTTTATTATACATTTCCAGACTTTTTATACGATAGTGAATTTTTTTCTCCTAAATATTATGCTTCATCTGAATTGCTTCCATCATTAGGTGATTTATTTATAAATAGTGTTTTGTTTTTATATCTGGGGAATATTTTTTTTCAATATCGTTTTCAGATAAAAAATCACCTATACTTAAATAAAATAGCCAGATGGATTATAGGGTTCTTAATTATTGGTCTTCTTATTTTTAGTTTCGAATTTATTTTTGGACTTTTTAATAGCATCGTTATAAATTCAGACATTCCACTTAATTTGAATTTGATTTTCAATATTAATGAAATGAGCCTTGTGGCTTTAATAATCATGGCTTTTATGCTGCTGGGTTATTATTTTTTGTTTTATAGGATTATCAAAATTGCAATAAGCCTGACAAGGATAGAAATATTATTATTATCGATTCCCATGGGATTGATAATGTGTTATTTATATCATGAAGACAATATTATTATCCTTTTTTTGTTGCTTATTTCCCTTTTTGGATGGATATGGTTTACTGAGTTTAAAATCAAATTTAAAAGGCTAGTCAACCATGCGGGATTTTTAATTCTTTTTGGATCTATATTTTCAACAATTGCAATAAACTCAAGTAATTATCAAAAAGAAAAAGAAAAAAGAAAAATTTTGGCAATTCAAATTACCAAAGAGCATGATCCTATTGCCGAGTTCCTATTTAAAGATATAGAAGAAAAATCACAAAGCGATAAGACGCTGAAATTACTTGTTTCCCAGTATCCATATTCCGAAAACCATATAATCTCTTACCTTGAAAGCCATTATTTTAATGGATTTTGGTCGAAATATCGCATACAAATTACCATTTGTAAACCTCAGCAGTTTTTACTAGTCCAGCCAACCAATGAAAATGTAAATTGTCGGGCTTACTTCTCTGATAAAATTGAAAAACTTGGGGTTCCGACCCTCACCGATAACTTGTATTTTATAAGTTATGGTGCCGGTTATAACAGCTATTTAGCCTCGATTGAAATACCCTCAATTATAAAAGGAGACTCATTAAGCACTCAGATATTTATAGAGATGGATCCAAAATCTTCGATGAAGGAATTGGGGTATCCTGAGTTATTAATTGACAAAGCCGTTAAATTAAACAATGAAATTTCGAATTATTCTTATGGATTATATAACAATGGAGAGCTTATAAAGAATGTTGGAAAGTATTTTTATATGACCCAATTGAGCTCATACACCCATAGTAAAACCGGGTTTTTCTTTTTTAATAATAATGGATACAACCACTTATATTTTAATATTAACCAAAAACAGGATGTTATAATAAGTAAAAAGCAAGATGGGTTTATTGATGTGATGGCTTCTTTTTCATATTTATTGTTATTCTATGTAATTTTCTTTTCTCTCTTTTATTTGGTGTTTCATATACCATTTCAACGATGGAATTTCGATATTAATTTCAAAGGACGCCTACAGTTGTCTTTGGTTGGGATTATTTTAGCTTCTTTTATTGTCATTGGACTGTTGATATTATTTTATATTTTAAACCTAAACGACAATAAAAATCAAGAAGTATTGAGTGAAAAAATGAACTCCATTCAAATTGAACTTGAAAATAAATTTGCTGTATTCGACTCCTTGCAAAACGAAATGAAGCCCTTTATGAATTCAGAGCTTAATAGACTGTCAAGTACTTTTTTCACGGATATTAATTTATTCGATACCCAAGGTAGGTTATTTTCTTCTTCTCGTCCTAAAGTATTTGAAGAAAGACTCATTTCAACATTAATGAATCATGAAGCTGTAAATCAATTAATTATTAATCAAAAAGCAATATACATTCAGCAGGAAAATATTGGGGACTTGAAATACATGTCGGCTTATATTCCTTTTCGAAATGATAGAAATCAATTGATGGGATATTTGAATTTGCCCTATTTTGCACGGGAAAGCGATTTAAAAAAAGAAATATCGGCATTTATTGTCGCCTTTATCAACATTTATGTGTTATTGCTTGCCATTGCTATTATTATCGCTGTAATCGTATCTTCCTATATAACCAGACCCCTACAAACTATCAAGAATAAAATAGGTAGATTGTCTTTGGGGAAACAAAATGAAAAAATTAATTGGAAACGAAAAGATGAAATAGGGGGTTTGGTTGGTGAATACAATAGAATGATAGATGAGCTTAGTAGCAGTGCTGAATTGTTAGCTAAATCAGAGCGAGAAAGTGCCTGGAGAGAGATGGCAAAGCAGGTGGCTCATGAAATAAAAAACCCATTAACGCCCATTAAATTAAGCGTACAATATTTGCAAAAAGCATGGAATGATAAAACGCCCGATTTTGATGAAAAGCTGAAAAAGTTCACCCAAACCCTCGTAGAGCAGATTGATTCCTTGTCTGCTATTGCAACCTCTTTTTCTGATTTTGCCATAATGCCCCAGGCAAAACACGAAAGGGTAAATATTGCCACCGTTATAAATAATGCTATTGAAATTTATGGTGACAAAAATGAAGTTCAATTAAGGTTTGAAAACACGATATTAACCGATGGCAATACTTTGGCTGATAAACAGCAATTACTGAGAGTGTTTAATAACATACTGAAAAACGCATTTCAAGCTCTTGAAGACACTCAAAATGGCAGGATTGAAATAATAATGAAAGAAGAAGGAAATGAATATATTATTGCCATAATCGATAATGGTAAAGGTATTTCAGAATCACAAAGAGAAAAAATATTTGTACCTAATTTCACCACCAAAAGTTATGGAATGGGATTAGGATTGGCCATGACAAAAAATATTATTCAAAGTTTTGATGGTCGAATCTGGTTCGAATCTATTGAAAATAAGGAAACTACATTTTATATTGCTTTGCCGATGTATAATTAATTATAGTTGTTTGGCAATATTCATATATTTTTCAGCCTCCGACATGCTTTCCTGGGCGCCATTTTTATCTCCGCTTTGGGCTTTTTGCTGTGCTTGAAATTGATAAATCTGGGCTAAGGTCATGTAAGCAGGTTTGAAACCTTCATTAATTCCTATGGCTTGTTTTAAATAGTTTATAGCGGAGTTCAAATCATTTTTCTTGATATATACCTGCGCCAACCCAAAGTACCCGTAAACAAACTTAAAATTAACTTTAATGATGTGTTTAAAGGACTTTTCAGCGTTGTCTAAATCGTTTTTATAGAAATAAATCCAACCTTGGAAGTTTAGACCGTTTTCATAATCGGGGTAAACAGCTAATAACTTGTTTACGGTTGTTAATGCCGTATCGTATTTTTGAAGTTTCATGTAAATTTCCGTAAGATTCAACAGCGCTGCTTCATTGGTTGGAACATCAACAATGGCTTTATTTAAGAAAGTGATGGCGGTATCCAAGCTGTTTTTCGCTGCATACTGAGATCCCAATAAATCACTTTTATCATTTCGTTTTAGCACCACGCAAATAGGCTTATAATCAACTTTTACGGAGTAAATGGTGTTTTTAGGAGGCCAAATTCCCTTTTGCAATTGGTAAGGATCCATATAACTGTTGACAAAAATAGCATAGTCCCAATCCACGTTTCCTCGTTCGAAATATCGGATATAAGCAAAGTCAACCTTATCGGTATCGTGACGGAAATAGTAACTTAAAATTTGAAAATGGTTAGATCCAATGGTAATTTTCTTTGCCGGTTTGGGCATTTCACTTAATTTGAGGTCTTTTTTAAGCCATTCAGCAGCTTCACGAATTCCATGATAATAATAATCAGTTTCATAGAAGCCATAAGCCTTATCTAATCCACCTACCATTTCATTATAATACACATATTCATGTGGATGATTTTTGATTATATGCTTGAGCGGAAGGAAAAGCAGAACTGCTAATACGATTACCGTTACAATATGGGCTATTTTATTTTTAAACAAGTCAAGAAACGCACTATAACCTAAGGAGCTGGCAATGACCAAGGTTGGATAAGTAAAAATGACATGTCTCCATCCACCGTAAACATTTGAATGCTTGTAGATGATGTACCAGATAGGGAAAGCAAAAGCGAAAATTAAGATAAACAGGAATGAAAAAGGGTGCTTTTTAAGTAATTTATAAAATAGGATACAAAAAAGTGCAAATCCCAGTATCACCGCAATAGGAATGGTAATAAAAATGTATTTCGGCAGATAATTCCAGGGAGCATGATCGGACCAAATGATTTTGCCTTCGAAAATTTGTCTCAAGCTGGTAGCAAAATGTTCCATGAGTTTTAATGCTTCAAAGGGGTGTTTTAGCGGGCTTTGAAGTGCAAATGGCCATAAAATGAGTCCTAAAAGAAAGCCAACTACGGTAACGCCCCCCATAATAAGTATCAATCGAAACATAAAACGGAAATTCTCTTGTTTGAAAATTTTACCTTTTGTAATAAACAAATAATGTAGTCCAACAAATAAGAAAAGATAGGCCACCAACAAAAGTCCACCGATACGCACACTTATGGCGGCTGCTATACCCAATGCAATGTATAGCAAACTTTTCATTTTAATTTCCGGAAGTGTTTTCAGGAAGCGAACAATGAAATATATCGTCATGATATATCCCAGTGCAAATGGGATGTCTTTGGGATTATTGAAAGAGTGTCCAAGAAAACGAGGCGATAGAAACATTAGGAGTATGGTAATAATTCCGGCTCTATACCCCCCAATAAGCAGTGCCAATAAACCAGCGAAAAATATGGTTCCCCAACCGGTTAATGCATTCATCACATGACGGGTTTCATAAACACCATCTACTTTAAAAATATTGTTGTAAAATGCTGTGATATTGTCAAATGAAGAACCATAAAACGGCATATTGTAACTATCGGAATACTGAAGAGCGGTGGTGTCTTTACCCAATGAAGTGTAGTATTTATAAACCTTTTGGGCATATTCGTACTGAACGGGCTCATCCCCCGACATACCGGCATTGGTGCTCAACCAAGCCATTCCGAAAAACATCAAGGTAATTAAGGATGAAAAGATAAATCGATAGATGGAATTTTCTTTAATAAAATCAAATTCCAAATCGGGTTTGGTGTTAAGCTCTTTTATGGGCAAAACATAATTCCAAGAGATACAATTTTTAATTTTGGAAATGCATTTTGATAAAAATCCGGGTGCAGTGGAGATGGTACTATAAGGTGAATTTTGAGAAATGGTGGCACAGCTAATGTCAACATCTGATTTTTTCAACTTATAACCTATAGATGAAGCATCCAATTTAAGGCTTGAGTTCGAAAATGCATACCGACCGCTTAAGGTATTTAGCAAAACCATTT
Organism: uncultured Bacteroidales bacterium; assembly: GCA_964543995.1. GTDB lineage: Bacteria > Bacteroidota > Bacteroidia > Bacteroidales > CAIXTV01 > CAIXTV01. The sequence goes on along the minus strand of CAZJBB010000010.1, from coordinate 8,572 downwards.
TAGAGTTTATATTGACCTTTTTAACGTTTTCGTTTGAAAAGTTAAAATATATGGCAATATTTTCTTTATTTACAGGACGTTTCACCAAAAACAAATCGTTTAAGTTCACCGCTTTGTTCAATTGGGTAATGTCGAATAATACTGAGTACTTTTTTTCGGCAAGAATCAATCCTGCATAAAAAGGATTTTGGTTGTTGCTGTCAACAAATTTGAGCTTTTGGTTTTGAATAAGTTCGTTACAAAAAGAATTTTCCTTTATTTGTAGTGCTTCCGAATTATTAGAAGCTCCAATGATAAGAATTTCAATGTTTTTCTGGCTTTCCGGTCTGATTTTTTGAAGGCTTTCCAATAAAAAAGGAATGCTATCTTTTTGATTATCAATTGGAATCAGTAGAGAAAAAGAAAAAGCCTGAGATGGAACTTGTTGTTTATCCGATTTTACGGAAGCGGATTTTGTATTTCCACCGGGTTTTTTAGGAAATGATGTACTCATAAGTTGATGTGCTACTTATTTATTACAAAATAAAGTCGAATTATTTTTTGTGAATTTTATTAATAATAAAAGGTGGAGTTCCTTTTGCAATTCTTTGATTTACAATAACTTCTCTCCATACAATGGCCATAATAATAAGTAAAAAGGAAGTTAGGGCAATGGAAACCGGTGCAGAAACTGAATTTACCTTATTAAAAACCTCAAAAAATTTACAGAGATAAAGTAAAATTCCGCTTATAAAACCAAAGAATCCCAAGTATAGAAGAATTCTTACAAATTTATCAGAAACTGTAATAAAATCGAGGTTGTAGGAGATGAACATTCCGAGGTTCCATTTGGTTTTTCCAAAAGGGCGTTTGTGTTGAGTGATGGGAATTTGAGCAATTTTTCTGGCGCCATCGTAGAGCATGGGTGTATTATAGTGAACGTATCCGTTATTATCTTTTAAGTTTTTGAGAATAAGGGCATTAAACATTCGAAAAGCACTACCAAAATCCTTGATTTTTAAACCGGTAAGATATCGATTAACCCTATTGCCAAACCAAGAAATGATTTTTCTTTGAAAGGTTTCTTTACGATGTTCTCGATAGGTAGCTACCAAATCGTAACCCTCTTTCGTTTTTTCAATAAAACGGAAAATATCATCCGGATTGTGCTGTAAATCGCCATCCATCATCACAATCCACTTTCCCTTGGCTACGGTCATTCCGGCACTAAGCGCTTTAACCTGGCCTACATTTTTGTATAACTCCACTACATTAAGATTCGGAATGACTTCAATGGCTTTTATGAGTGTTGGTAATGATGCATCAGAAGATCCATCATCTACAATAATGATTTCGTACGTTAAATCGATTTTAGAGAAAACCTCATTGATTTTTCCCAAGAGTAAATCAATCCCTTCCGCTTCGTTATAAACGGCCGAAACGAGACTAATATCAACCGAAAAGCTGTGTTCGATTTCTTGGTGCATTATCGTAGGTATTTATCGGTAAAGTTACGACTTCTTATGACCCGAGCAGGATTGCCATAAGCAACCACATTTGGGCCAATGTCATTAAGGACAATACTACCGGCACCAATTAATGTATTTTCTCCAATACTGACTTTTTCTCGAATTACAGATCCTGCACCTATAATGCTGCCATTTCCAATTTTAACGGTTCCGGTTAACACCGCCCCCGGATATATATTGACAAAATCGCCTATGGAACAATCATGGTCGATAATTGCACCTGTATCAACGATGCAACATTTCCCTATTTTTACGGAGGTTTGAATTACACTATTATGGTTAATAGAGGTTCCATAGCCAATAAGTGCATTAGGCGAAACGGTAGCATAAGGAGATATGAGGGGAACCATCATATTTTCGTTACCCACAATTTCTAATATTTTGTAGCGAACAGAGTTTTCGCCAATGGCAATATGAAAATGCACTTTTCCTGCATATTCTTCGGTAGCAATTAATTCGGGAGGTCCAAGTACTTTGTGGTTATATATAATACTGCCTTGGGTATCCATGGAGAGAAATCCCAAAAGATTATATCCCATTAGGGAGCCAAGGTCGATCATTTTTTTCCCATGACCCCCGGCACCAATAATGACCAATTTTGACTCTTGCAAGTTCAGCATATTATATAATTTCGCCTTTATAAGAAAGTTCTTTAATTCGTAAGCTCCAATCCATTAATGCTTTATACCATTGCAAGGTGTAACAGGTAGGGTCAGCCGGGTCGAGAATGCCCTTTTCTAAGGCATTTTTAATTTCAAGTATGCCATCATTAATGTTAAAATCGGTTGAATATCCCAGCGTATTCGATATTTTATCGAAGTTTAGGTTATAGCTTCGGTTGTCAGCATCGTCCGGTATGCGGTGTATGATTGCGTTAGGAATCACATTGATGACAAATTGAGCCAATTGTTTAATCTGGAAGTTTTGATCGTTGCTGCCCACATTAAAGGTTTCACCGGCAACTTTTTCGGAAGGCGCATCCATGCAAAGTATAAAAGCTTTAATAACATCTCTCACATGAACAAAGGGTCTCCATTGTTCTCCGCCACCCATAATGTATATGTTGTGCTCTTTCCAAGCCCTCATGGTCATGATGTTAATGGCTAAATCAAAACGCATGCGAGGAGCCAGACCATAAATGGTGGCATTTCTTAGCAATACAATTTCGAAATTCTTATCGTGAAGAAGTTTAAGGTCGTCTTCAACAGCCACTTTACTTTTTGCATATTGGGTAAGGGGAGCCAGAGCATCGGTTTCGGTGAGGGAGGTTTTCATGCCGGCACCATAAACGCTTGCAGAACTGGAATAAATATATCTTTTCACCCCTGCGGCTTTTGCGGCTTTTGCAATTCGAATGGCACCCCAATGATTGATGTTCACCGTTAACTGTGGATCGATTTCGGCTGAGGCATCATTGCTTAAACCGGCAAGGTCAATAACTACATCTATGTTTTTTAGAAAGTCGGTGTTTACATAACGTAAATCGTCTTTTAAAAAACTGATATTGGGATTTCCTTCGAGGGATTTGATTTTATCGTAACCAAAAAAGTAACGGTCGAGAGCAACTACTTGATGTCCTTTATTCAGCAAGGTCTCACACATGAGCACCCCTACATATCCTCCGGCACCGGTAACTAAAATTCTATTCATTGTAACTATATTAGGTGTTAAAAAAACGAGCAACCGTATCAAAAAGGTATTGTATTTCCTCTGAAGTCATTAAGGTATGTATGGGCAAGGAAACGATTTGGTCTTTGATGGATTCGGTAAAACTGAGATCTGATTCGGAATATTTATTTTTATAGCAGGTTAGGGTATGACAAGCCGTGTAATATCTCCTTACCGCTATTTCGTTATCCTGCATAAATTGAACAAAAGGCGTGGCTTCTTCATTTAGGATAATCGGATAATACAAGTAAGGGCAGAACACTTCGGGTATTACTTTCATGTTTCGTAAGAAACCTTCATTTTCCATCTTGGAGAAAAAGGATTGATAAAGCGCAATGTTTTGCTTACGATTTTCGAGAATGAAATCGATTTTTTCCAGGTTTTTGTTTCCAACGATTGCAGAAATTTCCTGCATTTTAGAGTTTAATCCGGGAATATCCACATCGCCTCTAACTTTTTCATATTGACCGAACTCACGCAAACGGGAGAGCAATTGGTACATTTCCTCGTCGTGTACAATGGCAGCACCCCCTTCCATGGAATTGTATATTTTGGTAGCATGAAAGCTGTAAATTTCATCAAAACCGTAATGATTCGGAAATTTCCCTTTATATTGAGATGCAAAAGCAGGAGCATTGTCGAACAACAAAACCAATTGGTGTTGCTCACAAAAATCCTTTAATAGGTCAATATTGGGAAGATTGCCATAAACCCCCACGGCAAGGCATATTTTTACGTCATTTTCCTTTAAAAGTGAGGAAGAAACTTTGCTTATATCGATGGTAAGGGTTTCATTTACATCGCAGAAAACGGGCTTAAGGTTATTGGTAACCATGGCGTTAATGCTACCGGAAAAAGTAAAGGAAGGTACCAGCACCCCAAAACTTTGGTGGGATGTATATCCAAGGCGGCTTTTCCAAGCTTGAAGGAGATGAAAAAGAGCCATTTCTCCATTGTTGAAAACCAAGGGTTTGTATTCCGATTGAAAATATTGCTGAAGATTTTCTTCGTATGTGCGCACATGAGCCGAATTGTTGGTAACCATTCCGGTTTTAAGGCATTCACTAAAAGATTCTTGTATTTCGCTAATATCGGGAAGAAAGGGGCGTACGATGTTCAATTTCATGAATAAAAAGGCATTTTTTTTTCAAAGATAATGTTTTGTTCGGAAATGGCAAATTATTGAATTGATGTTTCAGGGATAAGGTGATTTCCAAACGTTAATGAATCGTATTTTGATGTTGTTTTTACAGTTTTCTCGTAATAAAATTTAAAATTTTCAAACTCACATAGAAAATCCATAGTGTAATTATACGGCATAAAAAAAACGGTTAAGAAATTAACCGTTTTTTTTTATATAAATCAGTATATTAATGTTTTACATGTTTATTCAAGTAATTGGAAACCCCTTCTTGGGTCGCTTTCATGGCTTCGTCTCCTTTTGACCAATTTGCTGGGCAAACTTCGCCAAATTCTTCGAAATGTTGTAAAGCATCTAACATGCGAATGGCTTCGTCAACACTTCTGCCTAAGGGTAGATCGTTAACCAATTGATGACGAACTACACCGTTTTTGTCAATTAAAAATAATCCACGGTAGGCAACAGGCCCTCCTTTAAATGACATTTCACCTTCGTCGGTATAATCATATTCACCTGCCAACACATCGTAATTCACTGAAATCGTTTTTGAAAGGTCGGACACCAATGGGAATTTTACCCCTTTAATTCCACCCATATTCAACTCGGTGTTTAACCAAGCCCAATGAGAAAATTTAGAGTCGATAGAACAACCCACTACTGCACAATTTCTTTTTTCAAATTCAGCCAATTTTTCTTGAAAAGCTAAAATTTCTGTTGGACATACAAATGTAAAATCCAATGGATAAAAGAAAAACAAAACGTATTTCTTTCCATTAAACTGTTCTAATGAGAAATTTTCAACAAATTCTCCTCCGTTTATTACTGCATCTGCCTGAAATAATGGAGCTTTTTTTCCTACTAATACTGCCATAAGTTTTTTGTTTTTAAAAGTTTATTTTGGAAACAAGAATGTATTTAAAATGTTCAACATAAAGGAAAAGAAATTTAAAAAATTATCCAATCCAGTAGGCTAATGATGCACCTAATATAATGGTAATCAGTTTCATAAAGTTAAAACGATGATGTTCGTCTGTTTCAAATAATATGGTGGTAGATATATGTAAAAATATACCCACAACCATGGCCATGATAATGGTAAAGAACATTCCGGAATTCATAATCATGGCTCCACCAACAAAAAAGCTGCTCATGGCTCCTAATGGAGAAGATAAAGAAAAAATCAGCAACAGCATAATTGATTTTTGCTTGCTGTATCCGTAATGTAAAAGCAGCGTCATCAATACCATAGATATTGGAATGTTATGAATTACAATCCCCGTAAGCAAGGTATTGGTCAAGGATTGGATTTGAAAGTTTTCTGCAAGAGGCATTCCTTCGAGAAAAGAATGAATACAAATGCCAATCATGATTGGAATGGGAGAAATTTTGTGTTTTTCACCGTCTTCGTGCGAATGTTGCAAATGACCATGTTCAACGCCCTTTGTAAGAAAATCCAGTATTAATTGTATGAAAAAACCCAGCAGGATAAATATACCCACCACGTTTTTTTGTGGAGTTTGGTATATTTCGGGCAGAATATCTACAAAACTGATAGAAAGTAAAAAAGCTCCACTAAAAGCCGTAATTAATTTTAAATTTCTTGAAGTGGTGGTAAAAAGAAAAATGCTAAAACCGGCTAAAATTATAGGGAAAAAAAGAGCAGAAAAAACAATAAAATTCATTCTTCAAAAATTTAGAGTTGAACAAAGATACTTAAATCCCTTAAGATTGAAGATATTTTAAAGGAATTAGTACAATCTGGTTTTTATGTAATTCATAATGATTTCAGTAGCTCCAATCTTTTTTTCAACATATTCTTTTGAAAATTTTGAAGCTTTATTATACAAGTCCTTATCGGTGAAAAGCTGATGTATAATGGAGCGACCTTCATCGGCAGAACTTACGGTAAATGCAGCTTTAAGTTCAATTAAATCAACAGCTTCTGCAAATTTCTGATAATTGGGTCCGAACATTATAGGCTTGCCAACAGCTGCTGCCTCAAGGATATTATGTATGCCTTTTCCAAATCCACCCCCAATAAAAGCGATGTCGGCATATTGATATATTGAGGAAAGTAAGCCTATGGTATTTACACAAAGAACATTATAATTATTTGATTCACTTGTCGTTAAGCCGGTATAATTAACCACTTCCCCAGGAAATAATTGGTGAATTTCCCGGATTCTGTTCTCATCGATTTCGTGCGGGGCAATGATAAGCTTTACTTTTTGAGGAAGATTTTTTAATAGGGTGTGTATCATCTTTTCATCTTCCGGCCAAGAACTCCCTATTAATATGGTTTTGTTCTCCCCTTGTATGAATTTTTCTATCAACAAGTTGTTTTCGGCAAGTTGTTTAATTTTATGTACCCTATCAAAACGAGTATCTCCACTCATGAAGTGTTTTTTAATTCCAATAGTTTCAAGTAATTCAGTGGATGCTTTATTTTGAACAAAAAAAGTGATGTCGCCTTTAATTTGATTGCGAAACCAGGCACCATACCATTTAAAAAATATCTGTCCGGGGCGAAAGATTGAAGAAACAAACAGTACAGGTATGTTTTTTACTTTCAGGTATTTTAAGAAATTAAACCAAAATTCGTACTTGATGAAAACCACTACTTTAGGGTTAATGGTTTCGATAAATCTTTTTGCATTTCCAGGCGTATCGAGTGGCAAATAACAGATGTAGTCTGCACCCGGATAATCTTTACGCACCTCGTATCCGGAAGGTGAAAAAAAGGTCAATACAATTTTATATTCAGGAAAATCAACTTTAAACTGCTCAATGATGGGTCTTCCTTGTTCAAATTCACCAAGTGATGCGCAATGAAACCATGCAATTTTCTGATTTTGAAAATCATACGAGGAAAGGTCATGAAAAAGATTTTTTCGACCCCGAATCCATTTTTTAGTTTTAGATTGAGTTAAAGAAGAAATCCAAATGAGCACATAAAACAACCTGATGGATGCATTGTAAATCAACAACATTCAATTTTAATTGGTGTAATAATGTGTTTTCCCTTGATTATAGAGCGGAATAATCCAGCTGATTCTAATTCCAGACAAAATATCGGTACGACTGGTATTGTCTTTTCCCTGAAGATTAAAATCATAATCTCTTCGACTTTTAGTAAACCCTTGCATAAATTCAAATCCAATAAAAAAATTGGCAAGCCTTCTTTTTCCCATATATAAATATCCTATGGTTTCGTCCAACATAAGCCCATTGGAGAGTTTATCATATCCTTTTTGATAATCCCCTTTTATTTGGGGTGCAGTGTTGTCCGGATTTTCGATTCTAATTTTATGTTCTAAAAATCCGACCCCGGCTTGTATTAATAATCCCGAATTGGGATTTGAACCGAAAACCGAAAATACTTTCCCTGCTTTTAATTGAAAATGATATGCTCTTTCATACAGGTGAATTTCTGCAAAAATCCCGTTACCATCTATAATATTTCCTTCGGGTGTGGCTATACCGGAAAAAAGACTGGTTCCATTTTTTACCACATCACCAAAAATATACCCACCTTCGAGCCCGAAAATCCAATTGGATTTTGTTTTAAAAGAAACCCCTCCGCCAATATTAGAATTGCTGCCAAAACGATTTACCATATCTCCACCCGGAAATTGGTACTGATAGGTTGCATAAATCAAGGTTACAAAGGATGCTGAATCGACCAAGGTTTTTTGAGAATACGATGGCTTTGTATACGCAATTAGAATTGCAATAATGATAATGAAATGTAATGTTTTTTTCATCTAAGGCACAAAAGTAAACATTAACGATTCTAAAGCCAATTTATTTTAATTCTTTTGCTCTGCTTTTTAGGATTTCAGAATTTCGTAAGGTTTATAATTAATAAAATTTTATCTTTGCAGTGACTAACCAATGCTAAAACATAACTATTTTAACTTATGAAATCGCCTTTGATAATTGAAAGAAAAAATCTAAAAATTATCTGTTATAAGGTGTGTTCCATGTGATATTTAACAATCAAAAACAAACACATGAAAAAAATCCAAATGGTTGACTTAAAAAGTCAATATCAAAAAATTAAAACGGAAGTCGATCTTGCTATTCAAGAAGTAATTGATAATACGGCATTTATTAATGGACCCGCGGTGCAACAATTCCAAAAAGATCTGGAAAAGTATTTACAAGTAAAGCATGTTATTCCTTGTGCTAATGGAACCGATGCGCTTCAAGTAGCCATGATGGCATTTAATTTAAAACCCGGGGATGAAGTTAT
>CAZJBB010000009.1:0-35623 GCA_964543995.1 uncultured Bacteroidales bacterium | reverse complement strand
ATCCCTTCAAATATTGGCAAACCTGGCGGTTGTTTCCCAACCCTTTTTGCCATTTACTGCTATTAAAATCTTTAAATTACTAAATATTACCCCTTCACCTTGGGATACATCAGGGAGTCTCGACTTATTAGCTGATGGAATACAGCTCAATGAGCCTTATTTATTATTTGAATTAATTGATGATGCCCAAGTAGAAAAGCAAGTAGAAAAATTGAAAAACATGCATTCTAACGTGTCAAAACCATCCTTACTTGAAGCAAAAAACAAAATTAATTACGATGATTTCAGCAAAATGGATATCCGAATTGGTACCATTTTAGAAGCAGAAAAAGTACCCAAGACCAAAAAATTATTGAAGCTAAAAATTGACACCGGTGTTGACGAAAGAACAGTAGTTTCTGGCATAGCAGAGTATTATGAACCGGAAAATATTATTGGCAAAAAAGTGAATATTTTGATTAATCTGGAGCCAAGAGAAATAAAAGGAATCGTTTCTCATGGAATGATCTTAATGGCAGAAAATCCTCAAGGAAAGCTTTGTTTTGTAAGCCCCATTGAGGATTTTGAAAACGGCAGTTGCGTGAAATAAATGCTATTTTTCTTCCGGCAAGACTGAAGTCAACTCTAACGTTAACTTTGATGCCATTTTTACGATTAAAGGATAGGTTTTAGAGTCTAACACCCAAATCTTGGTTCCTTTTTCAGTTTCGGCATATAATACATTTAATTGTAAACCCGTACTTGCTTTCTGTACCCAAATTTTATCTAAATTCTTGAAAGAAAGAGTTTGTTCAATCCCATCAACATTTATTTTTATGGCTTTTTTGTCTTTTAGAGCGTTAAAAATCTTTTTACTTAGGAAAATTGTTGATTTATCTGAGTAAGTATCATCCGATTTATTTTTGAAATCACTAACAACATTCATTGAGCTTTCCAATGCTTCTTTTGTAATCGTAACTTTACCAGTATAATTCACCGGATCCAACATTTTCCATTGAAAAGATATATTATTTTCAAGAATAAAATTATCTGCAATGAAAGTGTAGAAATTTGCACTATCAGTAACATTATAATTTAATACTGCTTTAGGATTTAGCCATTTATCTCCTTCTCTAATTTGAGCATAAGAAACACAAGATAATCCAACAAGGAAAATCGTGAAGAACCTTTTAAATTTAGTATTCATAAATGATGTTTTTTAATTATTATTTACGACAAGCTTAAAGCCCACTCCATGAACATTGATAAGCTCTAAGGACTTATCTTCTTTTAAAAATTTTCGAAGTTTGGTTATATAAACATCCATACTCCTGGCGTTAAAATAGCTATCATCATGCCAGATTTTTTTTAACGTAAAAGTACGATCCAAAACTTCATTCAAATTGTCGCAAAGGAGTTTAAGTAATTCTGTTTCTTTAGAAGTGAGTTTTTGTTCCACTCCATTGGAAATAAGAATTTGACGTATATAATCGAGAGAAGAATTCCCGAAATTATACACAGCATGAGGCAATTGTCCATCGGCTTGCATCGAACGTCTGATAATGGCGTTCATTCTTACCAACAATTCCTCCATGCTAAATGGTTTAGTAATGTAATCATCGGCTCCAATTTCAAAGGCATTTAAAATGTCTTCTTGCATTGATTTTGCAGTTAGGAACAAAATTGGCACCTTTTTATTGATGGCTCTGATTTCCTTAGCAAGGGTGAAGCCATCTTTAACCGGCATCATAACATCAATGATGCAAAAATTAAATGTGTCGCTTATAAAGGCATCAATAGCTTCTTTCCCATTTTCAAATAATGTTGAAGGAAACCCTTTGGCATCAAGATAGTTTTTCAAGATGTTGCCAAGATTGAAATCATCTTCGGCAAGCAGTACTTTTATTGGTTGATTTCCCATCGTTAATAATATTTATAGTTAATTTAATTTGGCAAATATACTTTAAAAATTGACCCTTTCTTAAGCTCACTTTCAACAATTATATTTCCTCCATGCTCCTCAATAATTTTTTTTACATAATTTAATCCCAATCCAAAACCTTTAACATTGTGAATATTTCCGGTTGGAACTCTATATAATTTATCGAAAATCTTTTTCTGATTGGCTTTGCTAATCCCAATTCCATTATCCTTGACAGAAATGATAATACCTTGATGAGCATTAATTGTTTCTAAGACAATTTCCGGTCTTTCCGGAGTATATTTATTGGCGTTGTCTAATAGATTATATATCACATTTGTAATGTGAACTTTGTCCCCCATAAATGTATGTTGGGTTGCCTTAAAATTAGTAATAATCACTCCTTTCTTTTTTTCGACTTGCAAGGATACACTTTTTACAACGTCGGCCATAACATCATGTAAAAATAATTTTTCTTTCTTTAAGCTGATATTTCCTTTCTCCAGCAGAGCCGTTTGCAGTATTCTTTCTGAAAGCACACCCAGCCTTTTATTTTCCTCACTTATTACATTAATATAACTATTGTATAAGACTTCTGTTTTTTGAATATCCTTGTCATTTAGTGCTTCACAGGCTAAAGAAATGGTAGAAATAGGTGTTTTAAACTCATGCGTCATGTTGTTGATAAAGTCATTTTTCATTTCCGATAGTTTCTTTTGGCGGAGTATAGTATAAATGGTGTATCCAAAAATAAAAATAATGAGGCCAATTAACAAAAATGCCGATGCAAGCATAAATCCCAATTTGCTAACAATAAAGGTTCTTTCGTTAGGAAAATAAACAATCAAATAATCGGGAACAATTTTCATCTGACTAGGAAATAATGTAAATGCCAATCCCTTAGAAAGTAATTCAGATGAATATTTTCCTGTTTTTTCGTATTCAAGTTGATTTTTTAAATTGCTGAAAACACCAAATTCAAATTCAGTGTTAATGCCTTTTGCTTTTAATTCAACATTCAGCAATGAATCAATTAACTCCGGATGTATTTGATTTTCAACTTGAACTGTAGATTGAGTGTTAAGAAAATTATTAAATACATTATCAAAAACGGATTTACTCCTAGCTTTTTTCTTGGGTTTTTGATCGAATGATGAATCCGATAAGCTTGTATTTTTTCCTGAATGTAAAGCAGGGTTTGAACTTTCAGAGTACCATTTTGAAACATTATCTTCATGCTGTCCCAAAGAATATCCGATTAAAGTATCTCTTGACTTTGTTTTTTTCCCTTTTTCTTGCTCTGAATACTGAATTTTCACAAACGATTGACTACTTGACTGAGATTTGTCCATATTCTCACCCAAAGAAGTTGAAAAGAAGCTATTGATTTCACTAGTGAAAACATTATTAATTGAGTCAATGATGTTTAAAGGAGGAGATTTTATATTGTATTGATTTACTTGCTGCTGAACTTCCATTTTTTCGAGCTTGAACACCACATTAGAAACGGCTTCGTTTACATCTTTCACAAAATTCGCCTCCCTCACTTGAAATGCATTTTTTATCCAATAAATTTGCAGCCCAGCCAAACCCATAAGTGCAAGACCCATCGTTAAAATGATAATGACAAATACTCTTTTCCTCATACCTATATAATCCTCTACAAATGTAGGAATACTAAGACTTTGAACCTCAAAACCTTAACATCTTTTAACGTTTGTTATTGTATGTTAACACATTGCGTATGTTAATTGAAGTATCTTCGCATTGTTCTTTACAACACTTTTGTTTTTTTGTATCAAAAATTGTTTTTAGACTGGTTAAACAGGGTAGCATGAATAACTGCCCTGTTTTTTTTATACTGTTAGATATTATTTAAATATCTTTACGTGGTTTCTGCACAAACAGTTTTTTTCAATTTTTTCCTCAAGCTTGAACCCTTCTATATACTTTCTTTGGGTTGAATATTCGAAAACACTCAGTTTGGTCGTTGAAGATGTTTCAGGTAAATCAATATATTGGTGTTATTAGGCTTTCTGAGCTAGTCATTAAATAATAGAATTGAGCATTAGCTTCAAATTGAAATAATTCAGTAATTTTATTGCATCTAAAAATACAAGATGAATTCTATCCAAGAATATTTAACTCAAAACAAAAGGCGTCTTTTAGACGAATTATTTGAACTTATTCGCATTCCTAGTGTAAGTGGAAGCCTCGAACATTTTGAAGAAAGGCAAAAAGCGGCGATTTGTTTAAAAGAAACCCTCATCCAATCAGGGGCTGAGACGGTTGAAATATATCAAACCGAAGGGGCTCCCATCGTCTTTGGCGAAAAGAAAATCAATGAGAAATTACCCACCATCATGATTTATGGGCATTATGATGTAATGCCCGAGGGGGATTTAAAAGCTTGGGACACTCCGCCATTTGAACCTGAAATTAGAAATGAAAAAATTTATGCTCGGGGAGCTGATGATGACAAAGGTCAACTTTTCATTCAGTTGAAGGCTTTCGAATACTTAGTGAAAAAAAATCAATTGCCCTGCAATATAAAATTCATTTTTGAGGGAGAAGAAGAAACCGGTTCTACAAGTATTGCCAAATTTTGTCAACAATATAAAGAAATGCTACAAGCCGATCTGATTTTGGTTTCAGATACAGGAATGATTGCAGCCGACATACCTTCGATTACTGTTGGATTAAGAGGAATTGTATATATGCAAATAGAGGTTCAAGGACCCAATCGTGATTTACATTCTGGAATTTATGGAGGCGCTGTTGCCAATCCTGCAAACATACTTTGTAATATGATTGCCGCCTTGGTCGATCAAAATAATAAAATTACCATTCCTGGATTTTACGATGAAGTTCTTGAAATAAGCCCTGAAGAAAGATTAGAGATGGCAAAAGCCCCATTTGTTGAGGAGAAATATTGCCAATCGCTGGGAATCCAGACCGTTTATGGAGAAAAAGGCTTTACTACTTCCGAGAGAACCGGCATTCGGCCTTCTTTGGATGTCAATGGAATTTGGGGCGGTTTTACGCAAGAGGGTACCAAAACGGTGATTCCTGAAAAAGCATTTGCTAAAATATCCATGCGTATTGTTCCCAATCAACAGCCGGCGCTTATTGCAAAGCAATTTGAAGAATATATGATTTCCTTAGCACCCAAAGGAGTTCAAGTGAAAGTTTCTTATTTGCACGGTGGGGAGCCATACGGAGCTTCTACCCAAATGAAAGCTTATAAAGCAGCATCCAGAGCATACGAAAAAACATTCGGGAAAATGCCCATTCCAACACGAAGTGGGGGAAGTATTCCCATTATTTCTCTGTTTGAAAAAGTGCTTGGAACCAAGTCACTTTTGATGGGGTTTGGTCTCGAAAGTGATGCCATTCATGCGGTAAATGAAAATTTCCCTCTGTTTAATTTTTTTACCGGAATCGAAACCATAGTGGCTTTTTATCAATATTATGCTGAAGAATTACATCGTTAAAATTCTTTTTGTCAATTAAAAACAAATTATGAAAAAAACACTATTCACTCTGTTGTTGCTTTTTCCAATATGTATCTTTAGTCAACAACTCACCTTTGAGCCGGGGGCATGGATGGCTTCTCAAAAAAAACAACTGTCGAAACAGCTTGCTCCTAAAAATCTGAATAAATCGAGTCAACCCCATGCTTTTAATGTGTTGAACTATTCTTTAAACGTAGATTTGTATAAATGTTTTTTTGCTCCTTACCCCAATTCTTTTCAAGGTACTAACACCATTACCATAAAAGCAGATTCTGTAATTTCTTCAATAACATTAAATGCTGTTAAGACTTCTATCGTGATTGATTCAGTTCAACAAAATGGAGTATCTTTTGTGCAAAATGCCACTCAAGTCATCATTCAGCTAAATCAAACCTATAATCCCGGTCAGCAAACAATAATTAAAATATATTACCACCATTTGAATGTGGTGGATAATGCCTTTCTGGTGAGTTCTGATGGTTTTGCTTTTACCGATTGTGAACCTCAAGGGGCCAGAAATTGGTTTCCTTGCTGGGATAGTCCTTCGGACAAAGCCACCATGGATTTATGGGCAAAAACCCCTGCGGATGTACTATTGGGTTCCAATGGATTCCTTCAGGACTCGATTAAAACGGCGGATACCATTCAATATCATTGGGTCAGTCCTGAACCCGTGGCTACTTATTTAATGGTGATGACTTCAAAAAAGGGATATAATCTTGATTTTGTGTATTGGCATAAATTATCCAATCCGGCAGATAGCATTCCCATACGTTTTTATTACAATACCGGAGAAAACATGAACAATCTTGCCTATTGTAAAAGCATTATGAATCCTTTGACCACAAGGTTTTCTCAACTTTTTTGTGAGCATCCTTTTGTTAAAAACGGATTTGCCACCTTAAATTCAAATTTCCCATGGGGAGGGATGGAAAACCAGACTTTGACCAGTTTTTGCGCTGATTGTTGGAGCGAAGGTTTAATTGTTCATGAATTTGCACACCAATGGTTTGGCGATATGATCACATGTAATACTTGGTCGGATATTTGGCTCAACGAAGGCTTTGCCACCTATATGGAAGCTATTTGGGATGAATGGGCTTACAATTATAGCAATTATAAAAATCGCATTGATTATTATGCCAATTATTACTTAACCAACAATCCAGGAACTCCCAATGCGGATCCCAGTTGGACAATAAATCCTCCTTCCAACAATGTGTTATTTGATTATGCCGTCACTTATTGTAAGGGAGCCGCCATTTTGCACCAACTTCGTTATGTAATTGGAGACACCTTGTTTTTCCAAAACTTCAAGCACTATTGTGCTGATACGACATTAAAATACAAATCGGCGGTTATTCCCGACTTTATTCAAATTGTAAATCAAGTGACGGGGCAAGATTTTAGCTGGTTTTTTAACGAATGGTTATATCAAGCCAATCATCCTGTGTATCAAGTAAGTTACGGAAAACAAGCTTTAGCCGGAAATCAGTGGCAGGTTTTTACCCATATAAATCAAACTCAAACCAATAGCGGGTTTTATAAAATGCCTGTGGAATTTAAGGTGTATTTTCACGACTTGACAGATACGACTTTGAGGGTTATGAATGATGTTCAAAATCAATATTTTTGGTTTCAATTTGGGAAACAACCCGATAGTGTGCAATTTGATCCCAATAATCAAATAGTATTGAAGCAATTCAGCATTGCTCAATCAAATCAAGAAATTTCAGAAGCTCCTCTAAATAGGGTAACTATTTCACCCAATCCGATGACTGAACAATCCGTTTTGTTCTTTGATTTGTTAACGGATGAAGAATTTTCTATCTACCTAACCGACCTAAGCGGAAAATTGATTTGGCAAGAAAAGCTATTGATAAACAAAGGATTGCAAACCTATCCATTAATTAAAATGAAGCTTTCATCAGGGATGTACTTTTGTAATGTGCATTCCGAACAAGGAGTACAAGTATTGAAATTACTGGTGCCTTGATGCAGATTAAATCTTTGTGTTAACAGGAGGAGTGATATGAAAATACAATATGTATTATCCGAATAAAAACACCTTAGGAGTGACTGTTGAATTTGCTGCTTTTATGTTCCTTTGAAATTTCGGATTCCATTGGTAAATAAAAAGGCTACCCTCTCAGGATAGCCTTTTTAAATTTATTCAGATAAAAATTACTTTTTAACCGACTTTTTTGCAGCTGGTTTTTTGGTTGTAGCCTTCTTGCTTTTCACCACTGCTTGAGCGGCAGCCAAACGGGCAATAGGAACCCTAAATGGAGAGCAACTAACATAAGAGAATCCTAATGAATGGCAGAATTCAACGGAGGAAGGTTCGCCACCATGCTCGCCACAAATGCCGATTTTCAAATCTTTGCGAGCAGAACGTCCTTTATCGACAGCAATTTTCAATAATTGTCCAACCCCTTCTTGGTCAAGAACGTTGAAAGGATCTTCGGGTAATATTTTCTTTTCCAAATAATCGGGCAAGAATCCACCAATATCGTCGCGTGAGAAACCAAAACTCATTTGAGTGAGGTCATTGGTTCCAAATGAAAAGAATTGAGCTACACCCGCAATTTTATCAGCGGTGAGGGCAGCTCTAGGAATTTCTATCATGGTACCCACCAAATGCTTAATTTCTTTTAATTTGAATTTTTTTAGCACTTCAGCATATACATTTTCAATAATGGCATATTGATGTTTTAATTCAGTATCCACACAGGTTACCGGTATCATAATTTCCGGGAAAGGATTTTTCTTGTCTTTCAATAATTCGGCAGAAGCTTCAAAAATTGCCCTTACTTGCATTTCGGTAATTTCCGGATAGGTAATTCCTAAGCGTACGCCGCGGTGTCCCATCATCGGATTGTTTTCGTGAAGGGCATCTGCACGTTTATTAAACTCGTCGGCAGTAATTTTAAGGCTTTTAGCCAATTTGGCTCTTTCTTCAGGATTGTGAGGAATAAACTCATGTAAAGGTGGATCTAAGGTTCTGAATGTAACAGGGTAACCGTCCATAGCAGCTAAAGTTCCTTTAATGTCTGCTTTTACAAAGGGGAACAATTCTTCTAGAGCGGCACGACGTTCTTTTTCATCCTTGGAAACAATCATCTTACGAAGACAGAATAATGGTTTTTCAGAATGCACACCATAAAACATGTGCTCGGTGCGGAAAAGGCCTATTCCTTCAGCACCAAAAGCCCTTGCTTTTTCTGCATCCTCAGGAGTATCTGCATTGGTTCTCACCTTCATGGTACGAATTTCATCGCACAACTTCATGAATTTTTGAAAATCAGGGTTTTCTTCTGCGGCTTTTTTCATAGCAATGGCACCTGTATAAATATAGCCCTTACTTCCATTTAAAGAAATAAAATCTCCTTCTTTCAATATCACATCACCGCAACTGAGTGTTTTCTTAACTGCATCTACTTTTAAGGTACCGGCACCTACAATGCAACATTTTCCCCATCCACGGGCAACTAAAGCGGCATGACTGGTCATTCCACCTCTAGCAGTTAAAATGGCTTCTGCGGCACGCATTCCTTCTATGTCTTCAGGATTGGTTTCTTCTCTTACTAAAATTACTGTTTTACCTTGCTTATTCCAGCTTACGGCATCGTTTGAATTGAAAACAATTTGCCCGGCTGCACCTCCCGGCCCGGCAGGTAAACCTTTTGCAAAAGGTTTTTGTACCTTTTCTACTGACGGATCTAAGATTGGGTGCAATAGTTCATCTAATTGGTTGGGTTCAACCCGAATAACAGCTTCTTCTTTGCTAATCAGTTTTTCTTTAAGCATATCCAGTGCCATTTTAACAGCTGCCGGACCATTCCTCTTACCCACACGGCATTGAAGCATGTACAATTTTGTATCCTGAATGGTAAATTCAATGTCGAGCATATTGTGATAATGCTTTTCGAGCTTCTTTTGAATCGCATCCAATTCTTTATATGCTTTGGGCATTGCTTTTTCTAAGGAAACCAAATGTTTGGTGTGTTCGTTTTTACCAATTTCGTTGATAGGATTTGGGGTACGAATTCCTGCTACCACATCTTCTCCTTGTGCATTAACAAGCCATTCACCATAAAAATAATTTTCTCCGGTAGCCGGGTTGCGGGTAAAAGCAACCCCCGTTGCTGAAGTATCACCCATATTACCAAACACCATGGATTGAACATTTACAGCCGTTCCCCATTCGTGAGGAATGCCTTCGATTCTGCGATAAGAAATGGCTCTTTTACCCATCCAACTTTGAAAAACCGCACTCACTGCCCCCCAAAGTTGTTCCATTGCATCTTCAGGAAATGGTTTCCCAAGAACTTCTTTAACTTTTTTCTTATAAATATCTACTAACTGTTTTAAGTCGTCGGCTGAAAGATCGGTTTCTCCTTTTACTTTGCGAGAAACAATCATTTTGTGCAATTCTTTTTCTAATTGATTACGAACTCCCTGACCTTCTTTAGGTTCTATACCGGCTGCTTTTTCCATTACCACATCGGAATACATTTGAATTAAGCGTCTTTGAGAATCGTATACAAAACGTGGATTTTGGGTTCTTTTAATCAGCCCTTCACGGGTAATATCATTAAGCCCTACATTTAATACTGTTTCCATCATGCCCGGCATGGAAGCTCTGGCTCCCGAACGAACTGAAACCAATAATGGATTGTTTTTATCGCCAAAAATGGCTCCCATTTCCTTTTCGGTTTTCTTAAGGGCATCTTTAACTTGTTTTTCGAGTTCTTTAGGGTATTTTTTGCTGTTTTTGTAATATTCGGTGCAAACTTCAGTGGTAATGGTAAATCCGGCAGGTACAGGCAGGCCAATGTTAACCATTTCGGCTAAATTAGCTCCTTTTCCACCTAATAGGTTTTTCATGTCGGCTTTTCCTTCGGCTTTTTTCCCGCCGAAATAATAAACGTAGTTTTTGGGTTTTTGTGTACTCATGAGTTTTTCTCCTTTTTTGAGTTAGTTAAGATGTGTTTTAAAAAGACCTGCAAAATTAGAATTAATTCACACAATAATCTATTTTTTAGCACAATAAAAAAGCCGGCAGAAAAGCCGGCTTTTAAAACTTCTTTAGATGTTAATTTTTTCCGTTAATGTAACTGTTTAATTCGTCAATCGAAGATTCGAAAGTGAATGCATCATTGAGTTTAAAATAATTTCCAGTATCATACGTATATTTATAAGCAAATTTTGCAAGTTCCAATCGAGTACTTTCAAAAGAAAAAAGCATCATGATTTCTTTAACCTGACTGCACAATAAACAGTTAGCAGATATTACCTGTTTTGCGATGGTTAGTTTTGAATCTTCGAAAGATTTAGAGGAGATGGATTGTTTTACAGAGGAAAAATCATTGGCTGTCATAGGATAGGGGCACCCTGTGGGACCATTATACCCTGGGAGAACATAAGTGTTATTATTGTTGTGATGATGATGCTCTGCTTCGTTGTTTTGAGGAGGAATATTACTGCTCGAACTTGTGCTTGTTGTGGTAGTGGTCGTATATGTTGTTGATGACGAAGTGGCCACATTTCCCGGAACATTAATACTCAAATTCATATTTACGTTTTGACCGGTTCCAGGGTCAGTTACATTCATATTGATTCCACCTCCGGGAACACCGGTATTGGTTGTAGTAGTGGTTTGAGTATAGGTGGTAGTTACCGGAACTTGATCAACGGTGGTATAGGTGACGTTTGATTGGGTGTTTGGAGTGGGAGGTGCTTCAGCAATATCCACTTGACTCATTAAACGAACTACATATTCGCCCTTTCCATTTTTCTTAATATTAAATGTAACTTCCTTGCCCTCAGTAAAGAAGATGGTTTTGTCAATTTCTCCTAATTTTGCATCTTCAAATATAATTTTGCATTTATAATTTGGAGCAGGTAAGCCACTCACTTTTACATTGGTTTCGGCTTTGGCGTTTTGACGAATCCCATTAAGTACTACATAAAATTTTTCACCCTGTTCGCTAAAAAAGATAGCATTTGAGTTTTGGCCATAGACATTTAAACCAGTCACAAGTGCCAATAGAAAGAGTAGTTTTTTCATAATAATTAAGTTATAAGTTATTGAATTTTTATTTCTGTTTTGTTTTTACAAATATCATGCAAATTAAAAAAAATATTTTCATTCTTCCGCAAATAACTAAAGAATAATGAATTAAAAAACAGCTCAAGTGATGAAAAAAATATAAATCGCACGCATTCAGTCATTTATGCTAAGAGTTTGTGGTTCAGGTTTCTATATTAAGAAAAATGGTTAGCTTTGCCCCCTCAAATTCAAAACTTATAAAATGAAAAAATTAGCTGTTGTTGCTCTTGGTGGTAATGCCTTACTTAAAGGAGACCAAGTAGGTACCATACAAGAACAGGAAGCCAACGTGCTTCATACTTGTAAACATTTGGTTCAATTAATTAAATCGGATTACGATATCGTTATTGGCCATGGAAATGGTCCTCAAGTAGGAAATGTGCTATTACAACATGATGGAGGATACAAAGTATATGGAACTCCGGCCATGCCCATGGATATTTGCGTTGCAGAAACTCAGGGTTCTATTGGTTATATGATAGAACAACAACTTCATAACGTATTAAAAAGTGAAGGTATCGAAAAAGATATTATTACCATTGTTACTCAAGTTTTGGTAGATAAGGCGGATCCTGCTTTCGAAAATCCAACAAAACCGGTTGGGCCTTTTTATACCAATGAAGAAGCACAAAAGTTAAAAGAGGAAAAAGGGTGGAAATTTCAGCAAGATCCAAGAGCAAGAGGATGGCGAAGAGTGGTTCCGTCACCGAAACCGATAAAAATAAGTAATAGCAAATCGATTTCTAACATTTCTCGTGATGGTCAAATTGTAATTGCTGTTGGTGGTGGTGGAATTCCGGTATTTTATGTTGAACCTAACAAATTGGAAGGTATTGAAGCCGTTATTGATAAAGATTTAGCCCTTTCTTTATTAGCGACCTCCATTGGGGCTGAGGTACTCTTTATTCTTACAGATATTGCCAAGGTTTACATCAATTTCCATAAAGAGGGTGAAAAAGCTTTAGATACCATAACCGTAAGCGAAGCAAAACAATATCTGGCAGAAGGTCATTTTAGCGAAGGAAGTATGGCTCCAAAGGTGAGAGCTGCTATTCAGTTCGTAGAAAATGGTGGTAAAGAAACCATTATTACAGAAGCCCGAATGTTGGGAATTGCCAACCAAGGAACACATATCATTGCTGGATAAATAATATTATTAAATAAACTAAAAAGGAGGAATTATGGCTTTTAATTTAAGAAATCGCAGCTTTTTAAAAGAATTAGACTTCACCCCTGAAGAACTAAAATTTCTTTTAGACCTATCTATGGAGCTAAAAAAAGCGAAGTATGCAGGAACTGAACAACAGCGTTTAAAAGGGAAAAATATTGTGTTGTTGTTTGAAAAGGATTCAACCCGTACCCGTTGTGCTTTTGAAGTAGCTGCATTAGATCAGGGTGCTCATGTTACCTATTTAGGTCCTTCAGGCTCTCAAATGGGGAAAAAAGAATCTATGAAAGATACTGCCAGGGTATTAGGAAGAATGTACGACGGTATTGAGTATCGTGGTTATGGTCAACATATAGTTGAAGAACTCAGCAAATATGCAGGTGTTCCTGTTTGGAATGGCTTAACCAACGAATATCACCCTACTCAAATTTTAGCAGATTTCCTTACCATGATGGAACATTGCGACAAACCATTAAATAAAATGTCTTTTGCCTTTTTAGGCGATGCTAAAAATAATGTAGGAAATTCTTTGATGGTTGGTGCAGCCAAAATGGGTATGGATTTCAGAGCCGGAGCTCCAAAATCATGTCAACCGGATAAAAAACTGGTCGCTGAATGTCAGAAAATAGCCAAAGAAACCGGTGCAAAAATCACCATTACTGATGATCCTAAGGAGGCAGTAAAAGGAGTAGATTTTATTTATACCGATGTTTGGGTGTCAATGGGTGAACCAGATAAAGTTTGGGTAGAACGCATCAAATTATTAAAACCCTACCAGGTAAATGCAAAATTGATGAAAGCAACCGGTAACCCAAACACCAAGTTTTTACATTGTTTGCCTGCTTTCCATAATAGAGAAACTACCGTTGGTGAAGAAATTTTCCAAAAATACGGATTGGATGGCATGGAAGTTACCGAAGAGGTGTTCGAATCGAAACACTCCATCGTTTTTGATGAAGCAGAGAACCGTTTACATACCATTAAAGCGGTTATGGTGGCTACTTTAGGCTGTTAATCCAATTTCTTCTACAAAAAAAGCTGACCTTTGTCTGGTCAGCTTTTTTGTTTTACACTATATCGTTAATTTATTGTGAATGCAAAATGTCCGTTTCAAAACAAATCAAATTTGCAAATATCAGTATATTAGATGGTTGTAATTTGTTTGTAGCGAATATTATTTTTTTACGTACAAGCGATTACATCATTTTGCATTATTTTGTTAAATTGGTTAAATTACTTTGAGTTATATTGTTTTTAATTTCCACTGGGCTTATATTTGTCATAGTTATTTAGATAACAACAAGAATCATTAAAAATATATCCTATGAAATTAAGAAAATATTATTTCGCTGTGATATTACTTTATTTCAATTTCACAGCAAATGCACAAACCATTAAGACCGTTGGTGGCGTTTCTGCCCATTACTCAACATTAAAAGCGGCATTTGATGCGATTAATTCCGGAAGCATTACCGGTAGTATAATCCTACAAATAACTGGTAGTACTACAGAAACAGCTTCAGCAGTTTTAAACGCAAGCGGTTCAGGAAGTGCAAGTTACACTTCTGTTCGCATTTACCCAACCGGTACAGGTTTTTCTATTAGTGGGAATGTATCAGCTCCATTAATTGATTTTAACGGTGCTGATAGTGTGGTTTTGGATGGTAGGGTGAACGCTACAGGGACTTCAAAAGATTTAATTATTACCAACCCCAATACGGGGAGTGCTTCCTCAACCATTAAGTTTGAAAACTCGGCAGAAAACAACACCCTTAAATATTGCTATCTCAAGGGTTCAGAAATCAGTGCCACGAATGGAGTCATTTATTTATACACATCGGTATCAGGAAATGGGAACGATAACAATGTGATTACTAATAATGATTTAACTGCGGATGCGGCTGGCCGCCCGGTCAATCTAATTTATTCAAATGGATCGACAAATTCTGATAATAGCAGTGTAACCATTAGTAACAATAATTTTTATAACTTTTTAAACCCTGCATTAAGTTCATTTGCGATTAATCTTTTTTCGAATAATAATTATTGGACCATTAGTGGAAACAGTTTTTATGAGACAAATTCATTTGCTCCAACATCCAATGCAAATTATAACATCATTTACATCAACAATTCCGGTCTTGGATTTAATATTGCTGATAATTTTATTGGGGGTAGTGCATCGCAGTGCGGTGGAAGTTCGTGGAGTAAAACACTTGGTTCTTCTCCTTTTTTCAACAATACTTTTAGCGCAATTTATATTAATTCCGGAATTGGGACGGGTGCTGCCATAAGTAATATTCAAAATAACACCATTAAGAATTTTAATTGGAGTAATTCCGGAGCTGCTTCTTGGAATGCCATTAACATCATTTATGGTGCAGTCAATGTGGGAAGTGTTAACGGAAACATCATCGGTAGTTCAACCGATAACAATTCGATTACAGTAACCGGTGGTGCTGATAATACGAATATTTATGGAATTAATATAAACACCACCGGCACAGTTGATTGCAGAAATAATGTCATAGGTTCCATTACAGGCGAAAATTCGAGTTCGGAAAATGCAACCAATGTGTTCGGAATATATAAAGCGTATTTGGCAGGTACAACTACCATAAGTAATAATGTCATAGGAAGTCCTACGGTTTCAAATAGCATAAAAGCGACTTCATTATCCACCATCGGTGCACAGACGGTTCAAGGTATTTATAATGCTGGAATTGGCAATATCACCATAAGTAACAATACGATTGCGAATTTAACAAACTATACCAACAATAGCAATGCTGCCACTGCAGGGCTCATTAATGGAATTGCTTCAACTTTGGGCTCAAATACAATTACCAACAATTCTATACATGATTTGAGTATTGCAAATGCAAACAATTCTTCAGCTAATTTATGTTCAGCCTGTGGAATGGCATTAATAGGTACATCTAATCCTAAAACAGTGTCGGGAAATAAAATCTATAATATCTCGAATTCTAATACTACATTTAGTGGGAGCGTCATGGGCATATATTTTATGGGCGGCACAAGCAATAATTCAAGTACCATTACGGCTAATTTCATTTATGGTCTCTCAGTTTCTGCATTATCCACTAGTGCAAGCATTTATGGTATCAAAATAAATTCAGGTTATTCAACCTATGCAAATAATATCATTAGCTTAGGTGGCAATACGGCGACAACGATTACCGGGATTTACGAAACAGGGGCTTCCGGGAATAGCAATGCTTTTTATTTCAACACCATAAACATAACAGGTTCCTTAAATGCGGGCTCCACAAACAAATCATATGCGATATACAGTGCAACTAACACCAATGTTCGCACATTGAGAAACAATCTTTTAATTAATACCCGTTCAACTTCTTTATCCTCTAGCATGCATTATTCTGTATTTTTTAATTATACGAGTAGTATTAACTTGATTTTGGATAACAATGATTATATTGCCTCTGGAACCGGCGGTATATTAGGCAATTTTAATAGTTCCGATGTAAATACCCTTCCACTTGTTTCAGGATTAGATATAAACAGCCTAAACATATCACCCGGATTTGCGAATCCAAGTGGTACTCTGTCTTCCGATTATATACCTTCAAGTTCATTAATAGCCGGAGGAATTGGTAGTGGCATTAATACAGATTATAATGGATCTTCTCGTGCAGGTACACCTACCATAGGTGCTTTTGAAGGAACCCTCGCTTTTAGTGTAGAAATATATAAGTCAGGAGTGTTGCAAACAAAATACACTCGCTTAAAGGATGTATTCGATAATATTAATAATGGTACCCATATTGGTGCTTTGGATATTAAAATTACTTCCAATACTGTAGAGACCTCAACGGCAACCTTGTTTCAAAGCGGTTACACCGGTTCAGGAGGAATATCAAGTTATAGCTCAATAAATTTGTATCCGGTAAATTCAAATCTCTCAATCACAGGAAACATTCCAAATCCGCTGATTGATTTAAATGGTGCCGCTAATGTGGTTTTTGATGGAAGAATAAACGGAACTGGAGCAACGAAAAGTTTAACCTTCACAAATCTTAACACAAGTACCAATGCTTCTACACTAAGGTTTATTAATTCGGCCAATCATAACACAATAAAATATTGCATATTTCAAGGTTCCGAAACATTCACAGCCAGTGGAGTCATATACATAGCCAACTCCTCCAGCGGCTCTGGAAATTCAAATAATTTGATCGACAACAACGACATTACAAATGCGGGCGGGAATAGGCCATTGAATGGATTGTTTAGTTATGGAGCCGCGACTCATGAAAACTCAAATAATATTATCAGTAACAATCATATCTTTGATGTTTTTAATGCTAATATAGGTTCAAATGGTATTTATATTAACTCAAACTCAATAGCGAATACTGTTTCTGGAAATAGCTTTTACGAGACTACCCATTTTATTCCAACTGCCGGAAATATATATAATGCTATAAGAGTATCCACTTCTTATTCTCAATCAATAAGTGGAAATTACATTGGCGGGAGCGCGCCGAACTGTGGTGGAACTCAATGGAATGTTGCATCCAATTTCCCGCACTATTTCTGTGCAATTAATGTAAGCAGTGGGTCAACCGTAACTACGATACAAAATAATATCATAAAAAACATCAATTATACCAGTACCCAGTCGAATCCATGGGATGGTATATATATTGGCAGCGGCTTGGTGGATGTAATCGGAAATACAGTAGGAGAAACTACCGGCACAAATTCCATTATTATCACAACACCAAATGCTTCAGCTTACGCAACTATTAGTGGGGGAGTAGTTACTTCTATTGTTTTAAATGGTGGGGGGAGTGGTTACACAAGCCCTCCAATAATCAGTTTTTCCACTTCAGGTAGTACCGTTTCAGCCACGGCACATGCTGTTATTTCCAATGGGGTTGTAACGGGAGTTGTTATTGACGGCGGCGGTAGTGGATATACCGGTCCTCCTTCTGTTAATTTTGACGGAGCCACTTATTCGACATCCCATGCCATCAGAAATTTTAGCGCTGGGCCGGTAAACATTACCGGAAATTACATTGGATCTATCACAACGGTGGGATCTACCACATATTCACATGGCTGGGAATCCATCATATTGAATTCTCTAAATTCGACTGTAACTGTTAGTGGTAACTCTGTTGGAAGCCCAAGCACTCCAAACTCTATTTATACAAGCTCAACTGCGTCTTCTTCTCTTGTTAAACAAGATATATACGGAATCTACAGCATGAGTATCGGTACGACTACAATTAGTGGGAATACGGTTTCAAATTTGACAAACGGCTATATGGGGTCCAACACCGGAACCAAATCCAGAGGGATTTTGACCAGTGCCGGAAACAATATTATCGATAATAATGTGGTAAGAAATATTACAGTGAGTTGTCCATTGGCAGGGAATGGAACCTCCGCATCTCTTATCGGGATTGCTCAGCAATCCAGTGTTACCGGAACCACCCAGTTGGTTACCAATAATAAAGTATTTGCATTATTCAGTGCCCATCCATCCGCAAAAATCGATTTGTATGGTATTTATAGTTCCGGTTCTACTTCCGGGATAAATACGATAAATGATAATTTTGTCGATAGTTTGGTGATTTCTTCCAGCAATATCGGATCAGCCTTGTATGGAATTTTACTTAATAGTGGTGTTACGACTTGTGCAAATAACATTGTGACTA
Source organism: uncultured Bacteroidales bacterium (assembly GCA_964543995.1). Taxonomy (GTDB): domain Bacteria; phylum Bacteroidota; class Bacteroidia; order Bacteroidales; family CAIXTV01; genus CAIXTV01. The sequence continues at coordinate 17,217 of CAZJBB010000009.1, read as the reverse complement.
TAGGAAAAAGCTCCTCCATTGGGATTTTAATAAACGGGATTAGAGACAATAGTGGAACCGGTAATAATAGCAATATTTATTTCAATACGGTGTATATAGGTGGAAATGTTAGTTCCGGTACAACCAGTTCTACAGCTGCATTTCTTTGCGGTGCAAATACATCGGTAAGAGATTATAGAAATAATATTTTTGTGAATTTGAGGACTGGAGGTACCACCGGAAAGCATTATGCTATTGATTTAGCCGGAAATACCGGATTAACAATAAATTATAATGATTACTATGCCCCATCGGGTGTCATTGGAAGGTTTTCTGCAGATAAAACAACCTTGGCTTTATGGCAGGCAGCAACAGGGCAAGACGCTAACAGCATCAATGTAAACCCGGGCTTTTCCAATTCAGGTGGAAACTCTCCATTTAATTATTATCCTTCGGCTTCCTTAACCGGTGGGTCAGGTACAGGTATCATTGTTGATTATGATGGTCTTACCAGAGGTGCCGCTCCTAAAATGGGTGCTCTTGAAATTAATAATTACATTTGGCAAGGCGGTGTGAGTAACGATTTTTCAAACCCATCCAATTGGCTTTTTGGTTCTGTTCCTCCTAATGGAGCCGACATCTCTTTTGCCTCTACCCCTTCGAATCATTGTGTTCTCGATCAAAACCGAAGCTTGCATGATATCATCAATGCTCAATCAACATATAAGTTTATCACCAACGGAAAACAAATAAGCATAACAGGAAGTTTAGTCTTTTCAAATGGAGCTCAAATGGATGCTACTTCGAGTTCATCTGTGGTGGTTTTTAATAGCTCCACAGCCCAAAATATTCCGGTTGGAGCATTGTTAAATAATACCATTGATGGACTTACTATTAATAATCCGGCAGGAGTTACATTGCAAAATGATTTAACGATTCAAAACACTTTGAACTTAACCAATGGCAGCTTTACTATTGGACCTCATGTATTAACACTGAATGGACCTATTATTATTGGAACAGGAACATTAACAGGAGGCAGCTCTACCGATATGATTATTGGAGGCAGTGGTGCAGGAAGTATACCTGCCTTAAATTTGAATAATTTCACTTTAAACAGGGCTGCAGGAGTCACTTTAAATGGAAGCTTATCGGTAATCGGCACACTCACTCTCGATAATGGAACCCTCACACTGGGTGGAAATTCATTCACCTTTTCCGGAAATACCCTTAATAAGACGAACGGAAATATTAATGCAAGTAATACTTTAGCTTCGATGGTTTTTAATAATTCTGCATCCATTACCCTTCCTGCTTCTTTGTTTTCAGGAAATGTCAATAATTTGAGTCTTATTGGCAGTGGAGGTTTGGTTTCACAAAGCAATTTTCAAGTAAACGGTGTTTTAAATTTAGCCTCAGCAAATCCATCTGCCACAAGAGGATTGCTAGATATGGGTGCATATACCTTGACGATGGGAGCAAATGCCACAACCATAGGAATTGGAGACGTAACCGGGATTGTTAAAAGAACTTCTTTTCTTGCGAGTACCGAATATACATTTGGGAATCAATACAGCACCATGACCATTGCCGCAGGGGGCATTATGCCCTCATTTATTAGTTTTAAAATTAGCATGGGTGCCGCTCCCTCTTGGAAGTCAACAGCAGTTCAACGGGTGTATGATATTATTCAAAATGGAGGATCCGGCACCACAGTGACTTTTGGGTTACATTATCTGGATAGTGAAATTCAGGCTAATACCGAAAGTAATTTGGTGATTTGGGATTTTCATTCGGTATTTCCGGAAGAACATGGGAAAGCCAATCAAAATATCAATACCAATTGGGTTGCTGTTTCAAATCGCAATATAACTTATTTCGCAAGTTCTTTTGATGTGCATCCTTGGGGAATTTCAAATAAGGAATCGGCTAGTTTTGTATGGCAGGGAACTCCCAGCTCCGATTGGAATGATGCCAATAATTGGTCAGGGGGAATTATTCCCAGTGACACAAGTAACGTAGTTATTCCTGATGCTACTACCACCTTGCACGATCCCTTATTACCTTCGAATCCAACTGCCACTGTAAAAACAATCACTATTCAAAATGGGGGTATTCTTGATGGGGGTACAGGAACTGGGCTAACGATAACGGGAAGTACCGGTGCTTGGTTAAATATGGGAACGTTTAATTGTGGAACCAGTACGGTTACCTTCACCCACCCAAATGCTACCATGGCAGATCCAACCAACTTTTATAATTTGACTATTGCAAATGGTGCTGCATTAACTCCAGAAGAAGGAAACGTCATGCGGATTGCCGGTACATTAACCAATAACGGAACCCTAAGAGCGGCTCTGTTACCCAATACCATTGAATTTAATGGCGCCGACCAAACAATAATCAATCCGAATGGATTAACCCCCGGTTATTATAACCTCATCTTGAGTGGAAGCGGAACCAAAACATTGCCATCTAGCCATTTGCATATTTCCGGTGATCTTACAACTTCAGAATCTACTATTATTAACTTATCGAATTCATTGGCAATTCATGGAGATTTGGTAATAAATACCGGCTCAACTGTTAATTTGAATAACTATACAGATACCGTTGGAGGAAACATTTATTCCAATGGCATTTTATCTTGCACCTCTGGGAATAGTATGTTACTTAATGGAACAAACCCTCAAACGATATTTGGTAACACCACCATTAATTTTTGCAACCTAAAAGTAAACAACCCTAGTGGGGTTAATTTAAACACCAATGCAAACTGTAATTCAGGTCTTAATCTCATTACAGGAAACCTATCGGTAGGCTCCGACACCTTGGGGATAAGTGGTTCATTTATTAAAACCTCAGGAACAATATTGTTAAATGAAACTTCATCGCTTAGTTTCGGCGGTAGTACTTTAATGCCCATTCCAAATGAGGTATTCTCAAGTGTGCCAAGCATTAATAATCTTATCATAAACAATAGTGGTGGCGTTTTATTTGGAAATCAAAGCTTTACAATTAACGGGCAATTAAATCTTGCCGCAGGAACCTTAACAATAGGATCAAATTCATTAACTATTAATGGAAATTCACCTGTCCGAACCACAGGAAATATGGATGCAAGTGACCCAAATGCCGGTCTAGTTTTTTCAAATCTCAATCCCGTCAATCTACCTTCATCCCTTTTTACAAACAGCGTTAATAACTTTAGCGTTACAGGTATTGGAGGCGTTACATCCAGCGGCAGTTTCACAATAGCAGGAATTCTGAACTTACAGGGTGAAAACCCAACTACATTGAAAGGAATATTGGATATGGGTTCAAATACACTTACGCTTTCTGATAATGCCACTGTAATTGGTACAGGCGATGTTACTGGAATTGTAAAAAGAACTTACTTTCAAACCGGAATGGATTATAGCTTTAGCAACCCCTTTACTAAAATTAAACTGAGCAGTGGTGCTACTTTGCCTAATGAATTAAGTATAAAAACTTCGATTGGAGTGTCAGCCCCATGGAAAAGTTCTTCTATAAACAGATATTTTGAAATCATTCATGATGGAGGAGTAGGAGCCTTCGAAATTTCACTCCATTATCTTGACAAAGAGCTGAATGGAAATGAGGAAAATCAAATGACCATTTGGAAATTAACTTCAGGAAGTGCTGAGGAAAAAACCTTATCAAGTAGCGACATTACCAATGATTGGAATTCTTTAACACTGAACTTAAGTGATGTTTCAACCCAATTTGGTCAAAGTGAATGGACCCTTGCTGACCCATATTCTTTATCATTTGTTTGGAACGGTTCGAAAAGTAATGCATGGGAACTCAGTGATAATTGGACTCCGAATAAGCTACCGACACTCACTTCAAATGTTACAATACCCGATGCTGCCACAGTTCCTTTTTCTCCTTTATTATCCTCATTATCGGAGATTGATAAGCTTAGCCTTCAATCTGCCTCAAATACAACTATAGGGTATAATGGTAAACTTACTGTAAATAATTTACTTACTAATAATTCAAGTTCCCCGGGATTAGTCATTAAATCGACTGCCGACGGGACAGGCTCATTGATCACAGGAGGCAGTATTTTGGGAAGTGGAACCTTTGGTGTTGAACAATATTTAAAACAAGATAGTGGAGTAAGATACCATTACATTTCTTATCCGGTAGCATCTTCCTTAACTAATGTTTTTTTAGGATATTATATGTACAAATTTAATGAACCTACCAATTCTTGGGCGAATATGTACATTGGTAATGCAATGGAAATCATGAAAGGCTATAGTGTATATAAGCCCAACATGCAAACTGATACTCGTACATTTGTGGGAACCGTTAACACAGGTCTTATTGGAAATTCAAACAATTTAACACGATTAAATAATTCAGGGGGATGGAATTTGGTGGGGAATCCTTATCCATCTGCTATTGACTGGAATGCAGGAAGTGGGTGGACTAAAAATCATGTCTCGGGAGCCATTTACACCTGGAATCAAACCAAAAAAATAAACGCCTATTATGTTGATGGAATAGCAATTAATGGAGGAAGTAATATTATAGCCCCCATGCAGGGATTTATGGTTAGGGTGGATTCGGGTTATACTTCAGGAACATTAATAATGAACAATAGCATCAGAGTGCACGATGGACAGCATTTCATGAAACAAGGAAATGTTAATTTGCTCAGGTTAAAAATCTCCAAAGGCGATTTCAATGATGAAACGGTCATTCGTTTCAATAATGATTATACCCAAGGATTTGATTCGGATTTCGATGCATATAAATTATTTTCGGATGAGGCTATGTTGCAACTGTATACTATTTCCAACAATAATGAATTAGCAGTAAATTCACTTCCGAAAATTTCAGGAAATATAACTATTCCGCTAGGTTTAAAAGCTTTAGTGAATGATGAATATTCAATTAGTTGGAGCGGAATGGATGGCTTTGACATGGGCACGAAAATCTATTTGGAAGATGTTAAACTGAATACCATGACCAGCCTAATGGAAGCCACATCCTACTCATTAATTGCTGACCCAACAGATAATTTTAATAGATTCAAGCTGCATTTTGTTACCGAAAGTATGCTAGTAAATTCATTGAATGACGAAAATACCTCGGTATATTGTTTTGAGAACTCGCTATATATAAAAAGCAACAAAACGCTACATGGAGTTATTGAGATTTTCGACTTGCTTGGTAAATGTGTTTTTACAACCCCTTTGCTTGAAACATCCGACCAGGTGATTCCATTAGATCAAATTGCTCGTGGTTGCTATATGGTGAAAGTAAATAACGACGATAAATCAAGCTGCAAGAAAATTATACTAAAGTAGCAATCTATTAGAAATCAATTCTATATATTTTTCTTCCTGCCCGGATTTTCTGTTAAAAAGCCTTTCCAGCTATTATAACTTTTAGATTCTAAGGAATCGCTGCGTTGAAAAAAGTGGCACATGGCAACAGCAATGCTATCCGTAGCATCGAAAGAAACCGGATCTTCCTTTAAATTCAAAAGCTTTTTAATCATGGCCGCTACTTGCTCCTTTGAGGCGTTTCCATTTCCGGTTACCGATTGCTTTATCTTACGCGGAGAATATTCAAAAACCGGTATGGTTCTAAAAAGAGCGGCTGCAATAGCCACGCCCTGTGCGCGCCCAAGTTTAAGCATGGATTGAGGATTTTTCCCAAAGAATGGAGCTTCAATCGCAAGTTCGTCAGGATGATATTCATCAACAATACTTACTATGGTATCGAATATTTTTTTTAACTTTATGGGCTGATCCGTAAGCTTATTCAATTTAATTACATCCATGCAAATAAGTTGCATCGCATTTCCGGAGCACTTTATGAGTCCGTATCCCATAATGAGTGTCCCCGGGTCAATGCCTAAAATAATGCGCTCGGTTTTCAAAGTTGACTAATAATTTTATGATTAAGACAAAAGTAAGTAAATCCTTTAATGTTCTTCTGAGCATCCTTATAATTTTAGTTTCTTATGGATTTATTTATTTCCGGTTGTTCCATAAAAAGGAATTTGACAACTTATGGGGGATTTTAAGAGAAGCTTTTCAAAACAGGCCTTTTTTTTTGGTCACCCTCATTTTATTAATGCTGTTAAATTGGTCATTTGAAGCATGGAAATGGAAATACTTACTTAAAAAACACGAAAATATTTCTTTGTTTAAGTCATTAATGGCTGTATTTTCAGGGGTCACCATCAGTATTTTTACCCCAAACCGAATCGGTGAATATATTGGAAGAATTTTTGTTTTAAAGAAAACCCATCCTGTAAATGGCGCATTAATTACAATCTTGGGAAGTATTAGTCAATTAGTGATTACCATTTTTTTTGGCTTAATTAGCGCACTCATCTTTATTTTTTCATTTACAAATTACTTGGATTCTTATCCTTTGTTTATTAAAGTGGCTATTTTCATCATTGTCTTGACTTCTGTGGGAGTTTTATTGATCTTATATTTCAATTTAGATTTGATTTACAATGCAACGAGTCGTTTAAAATTTAAATGGGTTGTCAGGTTTTTGCGTTTTCTCAAAATTATTATTTCCTTTTCACAAAGAGAACTGTTTTACATTTTGTCTATCAGCGCAATACGATATGTAGTGTTTTCTCTTCAGTTTTATTTATTAATCTATTGGTTGGGCTTACCAATTCGAGTTTTTGATGCATTTGTTCTCATCAGCCTGATCTTTTTTGTTATGGCGGCTGTCCCTACCATTGCTCTTTCTGAATTGGGCGTTAGGGGCTCTGTCTCAGTTTTCTTATGGGAAATATATTCTAATCATATTGCAATAGTGGATTCGGAAGAATCAGGCCTTATTATATTGTCGGCTTCAGCCTTCCTCTGGCTGATTAACTTAATGATTCCCGCCATTATAGGTTCTTTTTTTATGTTCAGTTTAAATTTTTTCGACCGTAAACTTCCTAAACCATGATAGTGGAATTTACATCCTTTGTTTTTCTACTCTTGTATTGCTTCCTTATTGTATTCTTTATCTTTGGATTTTTAAAGTTGAAAATATTCTCCAATCAAAATCATATAGATCCCAATACGTTTGTCAGTATTGTTATTCCTGCTCGAAACGAAAGCAAATCTATTGTTGCTTGTATCGAAAGCTTAATGGCGCAAAATTACTCTAGGGCTTGGTTTGAAGTTATCGTCATCGACGACCATTCAACCGACGATACACCTCTTTTGCTAAATAAATTGAAAAGTTCGTCGGGTTCTATGAATTTGCATAATTTGTCAATGTCAATAAACACCGTCTCTTCCAAGAAAAATGCGCTAGATTTTGGTATTTCAAAAGCAAATGGTACAATAATCATCACTCTTGATGCTGACTGTGTTGTGGGCGAAAATTGGTTAAGCAATATAGTTTCTTACTATCAAAGTTTTGCTCCCAAAATGATGGTATTGCCGATTTTCTTAAATTCAAATTCTCTGATTTTCAGCAAACTGCAGTCTTTAGAATTTATGTCTCTTATCGCAGCGTCTGCAGGTAGTTTAGGCCAACATAAACCGCTCATGTGCAATGGTGCCGGATTGGTATTCGAACGCTCTGCTTTTGAAAAAGTAGGAGGATACCAATCTAATCTTCATATACCTTCAGGTGACGATATATTTCTGATGCATGAAATCAAAAGGGAATACGGAAGTCACAGCATTCATTTTATTAAAAATCCTGATGTTTTAGTTCGCACCCATGCCTCTTCGACCTTTAAAGAATTTATTTCCCAAAGACTGAGGTGGACATCAAAATCAAAACATTATCGAGACCCCTGGATTATTTTTGTCGCTATTATCGTTCTGCTTACCAATCTTGGAATATTGTATTCTTTATTGCGTATTTGCACCGGACACGTTGAAATAAAATTTGTGGCTGTTTTTTTAGCGCTTAAAGCAGCCGTAGATTTTATTCTGCTTTATGTTTTTGCTTCTTTTTATCAGGCAAAAAAGCAATTATGGTACTTTTTCCCGGTTTTTCTTTTGCTACCTATATATACTGTTTTGATTGGAATATTAGGTAATGTTCTATCTTTCAGTTGGAAAGGCAGACGAGTTCCGACTTTTTAAAATGGCTTCAGCGATTAACAAATCTATGGGTTCAGTTATTTTAAGATTAGATTCCTTTCCTTCGAAAAAATTCAATTTGATACCTAACTTCTCAACCAAACTTGCATCATCGGTAAAATCACCATCAAATTCTTGTTGATAAGCTTTTTTTAGAATCCCCAAGCGAAAAACCTGTGGTGTTTGAATACGTATCACCTCATCCCGGTTCAGTATTAAGCTTATGTCATCTTTATAAGATCTTATACTGTCCTTAATCTTAAGAAACGGGATAGCCGTTCCCACTTCAATAGCTTGTTTAAAAGCCATTGAAATCGTTTCAGGCTCCACCAGCATGCGAACAGCATCATGCACAGCAACCATTCCTTCGTTTTCATTTATTTTCGACAACCCATTTTTAACCGAATGAAAACGCGTTTCTCCACCCAAAGCAATTTCATACTCAAAAGGTAATGGAAATTCTGACCTAATTTCCTCCCATTTTTTGAGTTGAGATTCAGGTAAAACCAAAATTTGCTTACAATCAGCATTATATCTATAAAATGCCAGCATGGAATGGATAACAACCGGACAGTTATCTACTTTCAAAAATTGCTTAGGAATGAGGGTTTGCATTCTCACTCCACTTCCTCCGGCTACGATAATGACAAATTGTTTTTGAAGCATCACTGCAAATTAAAACATTCCTTTTCATATTATCACAAAAAAAGACGCTCTAAAGCGTCTTTTCTGTGAGGTATTTTATGTTTAGTAATACATATATCTATTATCTTCGATATCTGCTTTTTTCTCTAACACTTGGAAAACAAGATTGTTTGCCTTTGATTGGAACATATTGGCAGCCTGCATGCGTATCATTTTATAATCTTTTGTCGGAGGAGCCGGCATAATATCATCTACCATGATAACAAAAGCGCCATTATCTCCGGCAACAGGATCAGAAAGAACTCCTTTTTTCAATGAGAAAATTCGTCCAATTACTTTAGGTTCAGGACCATATTGTGCCAAATTATAAGCTGCAAAATTTACATTCGTTGTGTCCACTCTTGAGCTTAAATTGGTAGCCAATTGGTTTAAATCCTTAGTTTTAGCCAAGCCATCATTCATTTTCTTAACCAGCATTTCACCTTTTTTGTCGCGTTTTACCATGGGTTCAATATAAGCTTTGGCTTGTTCAAACGGGGCAATCCCTTTTAATCGAATTTCCTTTAAATAAGCCACCACATAAAAATTATCGACACTGAACACGGATGAAACCATATCTTTGGTTGTGTTTTCGTTAAAGACCCAGTGAATTACTTCACGACCAGCGTTTAACCGGGGTAAACTTTTGTCCATGGGTTGAATATAATCGCCCTGACGTTTATTCAGTCCTTGGGCAACTACTGCTTTGTTAAATGCTTCAGGCGTTTTGTTATCGCTGGCAAATTTAGTTGCTTTCACAAAAATACTTTGGTCTGTTTCTTTACTTGGTGTAATGGCTTTAGTTATCACAGCCACTTTGTATTTTTTCAAGGGGGCTGTTTTACCTGTAATATTGATAATATGATAACCAAAATCAGTTTCTACTAAAGTAACTTCTCCCACTTTTCCGTTTAATACGGCATCGTTAAAAGGTTTTACCATAGTGCCGTCATTAAACCAACCCAAATCTCCTTTGTTTTTCTTTACTGATGGGTCATCAGAAGATGAAACAGCCAATTGTTCGAATAATTTTACGTCCTTTTTAAGTACCTGTAAAATACTATCCGCTTTTGCTTTTGCTTGCTCCTTAGTCCGAGTTTGTTGTTGATCTGCTCCTTTTGCTTCTTTAAAAGAAATCAAAATATGGCCTGCTTTTAAAGAATCGGGACGAGATTGAATATCAAGCAATTTTGCCATATAGAAGTTGTTATTGTCAACAAATGGAGGTAAAATTGCATCAACAGGTTTACTTTTAATAAAAGAATCAATTAGTGCAGGCAAAACTCCCAATTTTACAAAAGAACTGTCAAAACGTTTGTCTGAATTAGAGTTTACAAAATTTGGAATATCGGTGGCCTTCTCAAATTCGGCATATACGTCACTAACTTCCTTTTGTATTTGATCTAAATCTGCTTTAGATGGAGCTACTTCAAAAAGTACATATTCGATATCCCTTGAGGGCATTTGTTCAAACTGTTTTTTATGTTCTTCATAGTACTTCTTTAAATCCTCATCAGTAACTGTTACTTGCTTATCATCAATGGTTTTATAATTAATAGCCATTAAACGTAATTTTACATTAGTAGCTGATTCATCATACATTTTCTTGGCAAAAGCGGTGGGCAAATAATACGATTTAGCAATCAAATTCATATACTTTGAATTCATTCTATCTGCTTTAATGGCTTTCTCCAAGTTCAAATAGTTCTTTTTCATTGCAGGTTCCACTTTGTCAAAATTATTGAGGAAGTTGGTAACCGCACCCGGGTTAAACTGACCGGTTTCAGGATCTTTAAAGGCTTGGGTAATATAAGGGTGAGGGTTTTTTCCTCTAATCAAATCGTCTAACTCTTCTGTAGAAACCGTAAGACCCAATTCTTCTATTTGTTTATTTAAAATAAGGTCACGAACCAACTGAGTCCAAGCGGATTGCTTAATTTGAAAAGCTTCATCGTTGGTAAGATTTTCTTTTCCACTTTGTTGTTTAAAATTTTCAACCTGCTCTTCAACTCTGGCTTCAAATTCATTATAAGAAATTTTTTCGCCTGCAATTTTAGCAAATGTATTGCTTTTTCTGGGGCCTTTTTTAATAAAATCTCCAAGTACAAAAGCTGCAAGCGCTATACCAACAATTACAACGATGAGTCCGGAACGTTTTCTAATTCTACCTATTACTGCCATAAATATATTTTTTTAAAAGAGTTTGCAAATGTATATTTTTTTTTGATACATAAAACCCTAGTTGATACATTATAAGACAATTTTATCGAAATAGGTATTTATCGGAAGTTGGCTGAAGAAGAAAATTTAGAAACCGAAGACGGAAGACAGAAAAGAAAATTTCTCGCTGATTCAGCAGATTAATACGCAGATACCGCAGAAAATCCCATGAATAACCAATAACTTTTTCCTAAATCTTAAACTACTAACTTTCCGAGCTCAGTTTCTCCACTTCCTGAACCCAAAGTTTAAACTGTTCCAAGGTTAATGCACCTACATCTACTTTGTTCTTTTTACGCAATCCCCCCAAGTCATTAAAGAGCTTGTTGTGATTGGCTTTCAAGAAGTCGGTAGTATTGGAAATGCCGGCTTTTTTCATTAATCCAACCCAGGCTTCGGGGATGCCGCATTTGATAAAATCTTCATCATTAGAAACGGTGGTAGCAGTTACTTCGGGTTTCATTTGAGGGAAAAACAACACATCCTGAATAGAAGCGGCATTGGTCATGATCATGGTGAGACGATCAATACCTATACCAAGACCTGCAGTAGGAGGCATACCGAATTCCAAAGCCCGAAGAAAATCTTCATCGAGCACCATAGATTCGCTGTCGCCGCGTTTCCCAAGTTCCAATTGAAGCTCAAACCGCTGACGCTGATCGATAGGATCGTTCAATTCGGAGAAAGCATTGCAGATTTCTTTTCCGTTACAAATGGCTTCGAAGCGCTCAACTATCCCTTCTTTACTGCGATGTTTTTTCGCTAAAGGGGACATTTCGATGGGATAATCTGTGATGAAAGTGGGTTGTATCAATTTGGGTTCACAAGTGGCTCCGAAAATTTCGTCGATGAGTTTTCCTTTAGCCATGCTGGCATCTGTTTCCACATTTAATTTAGCGGCAACTTCAAGCAATGCTTTTTCATCCATTTCGCTGATGTCGATTTGAGTAAAATGGTGAATGGCTTCATACATTGTAAATCTTTTCCAAGGACGGGCAAAATTGATGATGTTTTCTCCCAATTTCACCTGAGTGGTTCCATGTAAATCCAAGGCAATTTTTTCTACCATTTCTTCTACCAAATCCATCATCCAATAATAATCTTTATAAGCCACGTAAAGCTCCATTTGGGTGAATTCCGGATTATGAAAACGGTCCATGCCCTCATTTCTAAAATCCTTAGAAAATTCATATACCCCATCGAATCCTCCTACAATTAACCTTTTTAAATACAGTTCATTGGCGATTCTTAAATACAGGGTTGTATCCAGCGTATTATGATGGGTTTTAAACGGACGGGCAGCGGCTCCACCATACAGGGGCTGCAAAATTGGGGTTTCTACTTCTAAGTATGATTTTCCGTTAAGGTAGTTCCGCATGGAATTTACCAATTGTGTGCGTTTTAAAAACACTTCCTTTACGTGAGGGTTTACTATTAAATCCACATAGCGTTGACGATACCGAAGTTCGGGATTGGAAAAAGCATCAAACACCACATCGTCTTTTTCTTTTACTACCGGTAAAGGTCGTAAGGATTTGCAAAGCACGGTGAGCTCTTGAACATGAAGGGAAACCTCTCCCATTTGGGTGGTAAACACAAAACCTTTTACTCCAATAATATCACCAATGTCTAACAATCTCTTAAAAACGGTATTGTACATGCTTTTGTCTTCTCCGGGGCATAAATCATCCCTTTTAAAGTACAATTGAATTTTTCCGCTGCTGTCTTGCATTTCAACAAATGAAGCGGCACCCATAATGCGACGGCTCATCATTCTTCCGGCTAAGGTGACCTCTTTAAATAGATTGTTATCCGCGGGAAAACGATTTAGAATGTCTTGTGCAGTAGCATTGATTTCGAATAGTTCCGCAGGAAAAGGGTTTATACCCAGTTCCAGCATTTGTTTAAGTGATTCCCGACGTATGTGTTCTTGTTCGCTCAATTCAAGGTTCATGGTTCAATTTTTTTGCAAAGATACAAAATTGAGGTATTTATGGGAGAGAAGTTAAAAGGGGAATAAGGAATCATTGTTGCCTTACTAATTTTCCATTTCTTTACTTAGTAACTTAAATTCAACCTTCAACCTGTCGAAGCATCCACTATGTCAAAGAATTAGTTAGCATTTGCTACATCCAAAATAAGTACTTCATCTCAATTCCAAAACATAAAAGGATGACTATATCTATTTAGTGTTAAAGATTAATTTTTTCTATATTTTCAATAAATAACACCTATTGTTCATATGTAATAGTACAATTTCGCTTCTCTCAATTGCACTAAACTTCTATTACGTTGGCATTTTAGGATATTTCAATTAGATGATAATAAAATTCGAAATGGTATAACCTAAAATCCCTTCACCAAAATCCTGGGCTCCATCATATCCATCATGGCATATTTAACGCCTTCTCTGCCCAATCCGGAATCCTTTACGCCCCCGTATGGCATGTGATCCACCCTGAAAGTGGGCACTTCATTAATCATGACTCCTCCTACTTCGAGTTCGGAAAAGGCCAAGTTCATTTCCTGCAGACTGTCGGTGAAAACGCCGGCTTGCAAACCATATTTACTATGATTGATGTTTTCCAGTGCTTTTTCAAAATTTTGATAAGGTTCTAACACCACCACCGGTCCGAAAATCTCCAGGGCACAAACTTTCATTTCCACTTGGGTGTGGGTTAATACCGTGGGTTCAAAAAAGGCATCTTTGCGTTTTCCTCCGCATAATAGCTTAGCACCACCCTGAATGGCTTCATCCACCCATTGTTCCACTCTTAAGGCATTTTCTTCGTCTATCATGGCTGAGATATCCGTGCTTTCTTCTAAAGGATTGCCCACTTTCAGCAGTTTTGTTTTTTCTACAAATTCCTTGGCAAAAGCATCGAATATGGATTCATGCACAAAGATTCTTTGGGTGTGTATGCAAACCTGTCCGGAATAAGCAAATCCTCCTGAAACACATTTTGCCACCGAGGTTTTCAAATCGGCTGTGGGTGCAATTATTACACCTGCATTTCCACCCAGTTCCAATACCACTTTTTTCTTTCCTGCATCCGCTTTCATTTTCCAACCCACTTCCGGGGAACCGGTGAAAGTCAGTAATTTAAACCTTGGGTCAGTAACCATTAAGTTTCCAATGTTTCGCTTCATAGGCAAAATTGAAACCGCTCCTTTTGGTAAAGCCGTTCTGTCGATAATTCGAGCCAATTCGAGCGTGGAAAGCGGAGTAGAAGTGGCAGGTTTTAAAATAATTGGGCAACCACAAGCAATTGCAGGGGCAATTTTATGTACCGCCAAATTCAAAGGGAAGTTAAAAGGGGCAATGCCGGCAACCAAACCCACCGGGAAATATTTTACGATGGCTTCTTTACCCGCTCCGGGAGCTGTCCAATCTATTTGCATGATTTCTCCGGGAATTCTTTTGGCTTCTTCGGCTGCAACAATAAAGGTTTGAATACCCCTCTCAATTTCACCCAAAGCCAGTTTTAAGGGTTTCCCCGATTCTAGACTCAAAACTTCAGCTAAATACCGTTTCTCGGATTTAATAGCGAAAGCAATCTCCATTAAAATGTCATATCGCAAAAAAGCGGGCATTTTTTTTAATTCAGGCTCCAAGCTTATGGCTTTTTGAATGGCATTTTCCAATTCACTTTGGCCTGCAAAATAGGAGGTTGCAATTAATGCTTGATTAGCAGGGCAACGAATTTCAAATTTTTCAGCAGTTTCAACAAACTTACCTGTTGAGTAGATGGGGTAGTTTTTCATAGGGTTTATTTTACACTTTTACTTAATTTTTGAAGTCATGGGATTGGCTAAACCTTCATAATCGGTAATTTGAAGTTTTACTTTTCCAACAATTACTGCTGATTCGGCATACAAGGGAATGTGGTTTTTATCGTCGCTGAACCAAATAAACATGGGGTATTCATTACTAAAAACCGAACCGGTAGCTACTTTAGGACTGATTTTTATGGCATTAAACGCTCCCAAATCGGTTTGAACCACTTCCTTCCCTAAAAAAACAATTTTTGAATGATATAAAGAATCGTCAAGGAAAAAATCGAAATACACTTCTTCTCCTTTTTTAAAACTTTTTGCATCCAGGGTTCTTGCCCAATAATAAGCCGAAATAATATCTTGCACATAAGGTGTAACGGTTTTGGTGGCGTTTCGGCTCACAGCCACTTTTTTAAAATTATTAAAGGTTACATCATCATCTTTTTTATAACCCCCTTCATGGGTTCGACGAATAAACAACCAAGGAAACAATCCTTCTTCGTCTATATAGGTTTCAAATTTATCCACTACTTTGTAAAAGAAATTAAAAGCTCCTTTCGATCGACCCTCTCCTTTAATATGATAGGTGCTTCTTCCGCCAATTTTTTTCACCTCCTTATCCACTTCAAGGGTTGCTTCTCCTGCATTTACTTGGCCGGTAAGCAAAGACTCATAATAGGCCCTGAAGGTGAGTTTTTCGCCCCTGATAAAAGCTTCGTTTTTAACTTTTCTGAAATCCTGTGCCTGAGATTCTGTTGCTTGTGCTATAAGGGCAATAAACAACATGACAATGAGCTTTTTCATTTTATTTAGGTTTTTAATTCTTGTCTGACCTTGCAAAACATGTTCCAAACTCTTTCCAAAACGACACAGTCCTTTAATTAAGATGTAAGATGAATTAAATCACTATGTTAATGATTTTAGAAGGGATGATAATGATTTTCTTCGGAAGTTGATCGTTCAACCACTTCTTAACATCAACATTTTCAAGTAATTGTTTTTGAATTTCCGCATTTTCCATATCGATAGGGAAGGTCATTTTGGTTCGGAGCTTACCATTTATTGAAACCGGATATTCAAAACTGTTTTCAATCAAATAAGCGGGGTCAAACACCGGGAATTCCGCATAACTCACGCTCTGAGTATTACCCAGCAATGACCATAACTCTTCGGCTATGTGTGGTGCAAAGGGTGAAATCAGAATACATAAGGGCTGGAGGATTTCTTTTTTATGGCACTTTAAGTCGTGGAGTTCATTCACGCAAATCATAAAAGTACTCACAGCCGTATTGAAGGAAATGCGCTCAATATCGTCTTTGATTTTTTTTATGGTTCGGTGGAGGACTTTTAGCTCCATATCTGTGGGTACTTCTGTAGAAACGACAAATTCATTGGCTTCGTTATGATACAATTTCCAAAGTTTTCTCATGAAACGGAAAACTCCCTCAATGCCGTTGGTGTTCCAGGGTTTATGCTGTTCTAATGGTCCCAGGAACATTTCGTATAACCTCAGCGTATCGGCACCATATTTCACCACCAAATCATCCGGATTTTGGACATTATGAAGTGATTTGGACATTTTTTCTACTTCCCAACCACAAATATATTTTCCGTTCTCCAATTCAAATGAGGCATCATGGAAGTCACTTTGCCAATGCTTAAAAGCTTCCATATCCAATTCGTCATTGGTAACCAAGTTTACATCCACATGAATGGCGGTGGTTTCATGTTTTTCTATCAACCCTTTAGATACAAACTTGTTCGTATTTTTCACTCTATAAACAAAATTCGAACGACCCTGTATCATGCCTTGATTAATCAACTTTTTAAAAGGTTCATCTAAGGGGGTCAAGCCAAGGTCAAAGAGAAATTTATTCCAAAAACGTGCATACATCAGATGGCCGGTAGCATGTTCGGCACCGCCAATGTATAGATCAACTTGCTTCCAATAATTTATCGCGTCTTTCGAGAAATATTCTTTATCATTATGGGGGTCCATATATCGGAAATAATATGCGCTGGAACCTGCAAAGCCCGGCATGGTATTACATTCCAGTGGATAACCCTCAGCAGTTTCCCAATGTTGGGCTCGCGCTAAGGGAGGTTCGCCCGATTCAGTAGGTAAATAAGCATCCACTTCAGGCAATTTCAAAGGAAGCTCCGATTCGGAAAGGACATATGGAATGCCTTCTTTGTAATATACAGGGAAAGGCTCACCCCAGTATCGTTGACGACTGAAAATGGCATCGCGGAGACGGAAGTTTATTTTCCGTTTTCCTATGCCCATTTCTTCTGCTTTTTGAATCACCACTCCAATGGCTTTTTCAGCAATCAAGCCATTGATAAAATCTGAATTCACACATATTCCTGCTTTTGACTCAAAGGCTTCTTTTTCAATATCCCCTCCAACAATTACTTCTCTTTTTTCTAATCCAAAATGATTGGCAAAAGCCCA
>CAZJBB010000008.1:12586-35730 GCA_964543995.1 uncultured Bacteroidales bacterium | reverse complement strand
TGAATATGTTGCACTGTTTGAACCTACTGTGTTGCCATTAACTTTCCATGCATAAACTGGAGTAGCACCACCATTTGTAGGAGTAGCAGTATAATCAACAGAAGTACCTGAACATACATTATTTGAAGAAGGACTAACAGAAACGTTTGCCGGTGCATTTGGGGTAACATTTACATCTATTGTATTGGAGGAAGTATAATTGCCTGTAACACAAGCTAAATTAGAATACAGGGTGCAATATACGTGATGTGGACCATCTATAGTGGATAAAGTATACGTATTCCCATATCCAGCTCCCAATTGATAATTGCCATCTAAATACCATGTATAGCTTGGCGTACCTCCGTAAGTTGGAGCAGCCGTGAAGTTAATGGTTCCACCATGACACACAGATGCTACATCAGAACTTAATGTTACAGAAACAGGAACAGAAGTAGTAACGGTTACATTAACACTCCCGGTCATAGCAGTACCGGCTCCGGTAGTTTCTTTACAAGTATAAGCACCTGCACTTGAAGCTACAATAGAAATTGCACTACCAGTACCGGCAACAGCAGAACCAAAAGCAATCCCGTCTTTGTAAAACTGATAACTATGACTTAATTGTGAGCCATCAAGTCCTACATTTACAGGAGTTCCTGTGCTGCAGTAATTACCGCCTCCGGTTACATTATAAACTGTCGGAGGAACCACTCCAAACTGGGGATTGAATAAGTTAGAAGTGACCCATGTCCCATTATACCAAGTAAAAGTTTCATTTGGGTAAGTACCGGTTGCTAAATAAGAAATATTGGTAGTGGCACTATTAATATAGGCATTTACAATGGTTTTATAAGTAGTTGTTCCTGAGGTAGAGAAAGCAATTTGTAAATTAGGGAAACCCAAACCAAAATCAACTGTATTGGTTAAGCGGATACGCATGATACGGGTTCCGCCTTGGGCAGGCGTTTTTATAATGGCACCTGAGCCGGCAGTGGTTGTTTTACCGGTTACTTTGATACATTTATTGCCAATTACAGACATGTTTGCAGCCGTTTGTTGCTGTCCTACAGGGATGTCAGTTTGTGAACCTGCAACAATAGAACAACTCATGATACCCCCATTTACAAAAGCCGTATTAAATAAAATTCCAATTTGACAAGAAGCCAATTCAAAAGTAGTTGGAGTAGTATAGTTTCCGGTGTGATATATGTAAACATCGAACTCGTAATTTCGGGCATCTATCAAGATGTCGTTTTTAAGTTCAAAAGTAAAGAAGGGCCAAGAAGGATTGGTAGCAGCATAACTTGCGCTTGCAAAGAGTCCGAAAAACAGTAATATTGTGATTTTTTTAAGGTATTTGACTTGTTTTTTCATTTCATTAAATTTTATCAAAGGTAGTGTTTTAATTTCAAAATTGCAAGGATTTCTTTCTGGAACTGAAATTTTAAGTATTTGGAAAGAAAATTTGCTAATCAACAATCACAAAAAGGAACACATTTTGTACCTTGTTACTATAGGCTCATTTATTGTTTTGCACCTCATATATTTGATAATAATATTGAGGGTAACTCATAACATAAGGGTATTTTCGAAAAAATTCAAATGATCAAAATACCTCTTAGTGGAAATGAAAATCTATGCATATTTATTTCCACCAAGACCTTTAAATTTTGCGGGAATATTCCCAAAAGAATTGTAAGACTCTATGCATCGATACCCAATAAAAAATGCCAAGTAGAACTTGGCATTTTTTTGAATTATCATGAGATTAAAGCGGATTTTAAAATTTCATAAAAGAAAACGATCAGGTTTCTGTGTAAGAGTAAGATAAAAAAACCCTGAAATTTGATTTTCAGGGTTTTGTAAAATTTATGCTTCTGGTTCTTTTATTTCGAGTTTAAAACCCGTTCCGTGTATATTTACAATAGAAATATTTGGATCCGGTTTTAGGTATTTTCTTAACTTGGCAATAAATACATCCATACTTCTACCAATAAAATAATCATCGTCTCCCCAAATGGATTTTAAAATCATTTCGCGGGACAAAAGGTTGTTTCTGTTAACATATAACAGTTTAAGTAAATCAGCTTCTTTTTTGGTCAGTTTTTGTTCAGTATGTTCTGATTTCAATAACATATTGTTGTGGTCGAAATGGAAAATTCCGAAAGTAAAAGGAGCTCTCTCTTCAGTATAACTTGCATATAAGTTTTTAATCTGACATCTTTTTAAGATGACTTCAATTCTGAGACTCAATTCTTCAGTACTAAATGGCTTGGTGAGGTAATCATCGGCACCCACTTTAAATCCTTTAATACGATCTTCTTTCATGGTTTTAGCAGTCAGGAAAATCATTGGAACATCGCTATTGAATTTTCTAATGTCTTTGGCCAATGAAAAACCATCTTTTCTTGGCATCATGACATCAATGATACACATATCAAAATTCTCAGCTTGAAATTTTTGCAGACCTTCTTCTCCATCTTTAGCAATGGTGGTTTCGTATCCAAGCATATCCAAGTAATCTTTTAAGACAAGACTTAAATTATAGTCGTCTTCAACTAATAGTATTTTTGTTTTACTTCTCATGACGTTAATTTTTAATTATGATTAATAGGTAATTTTATAATAAAGGTACTTCCTTTTCCAACGGTGCTAATAACATCGATGCTACCATTATGTGCATCAACGATTGACTTTACATAATACAAGCCAATGCCAAACCCTTTGGCATTAATAGTATTAATTCTATATAGCTTTTTAAATATGTTTTTAATGTTCTTTTGCTCTATTCCAATACCATTATCCGAAACTTCAATATGAACCCACTTTTCAACTTTTCGAGTCAATATTTCAATCTCAGGTGAAACAATTGAATACTTAATGGCATTGTCTATTAAGTTACTAATAGCGCTACTGATAAGCAATGTGTCACATGTTAAGGTAATAGATTTTGCTTCGGGTTTAAAAACGATGCTTCCGTTTTTCTCTGTTACTATCAAACTGAAAGCTTTTAAGATGTCTTCAACGATTAAATTAATGTTGCCCTTCTCATAAAAAGTACTCAAATTTCCTTCGCCAATCATTGAAATTTGAAGTATATGTTCAACCATACTTTTCATTCGATTTGTTTCTTCTTTAATAATAGCAGTGTACTTTTTGATTTTATCATTATTTTCTGTGACTTCAATTTTATTTAAAAACTCGTTTGCGATAGATATTATCGATATCGGAGTTTTAAAATCATGTGTCATATTATAGATAAAGTCGTTTTTCAATGTTTGAGTATAATAAAAAGAGTAAACGTTATATTTAAGCTAATTATTGCAAAATTAATATTAATTAAATATCAAAATAATTTGTATGCAATAAAAAATAAAAAGAATGAAGAAAATTGAAATCATAATTATTATGATAATAGTTTTTAATATTATTCCAAGTTTCACCGAAATTAAATACCAGCATTAACTTAATATTTATTTATACCAACACTTAACGTTGCGTAATAGTAACATAAACAGATTTATATGAGATTTCATGTGTTGTTGTTTCAGTTTTTAATTCTTGATATAAAAAAAATCCAAGCCACTCTGTGAGCTCAATATCATGTGTTAATTTAAACTCAAATCAAAAAAACGTTAATAATTAGTAAAAACACTATCGGGCATGTGCTTTTTTAATTGTCAAAATATGTTATGTTAATAATTCAATAATGTTGCCTGATTGTAGTTAAAATAACTTGAAAACAATTATTAATATTACCCATTTGTGATTTCTATGATTTTCTTATAGTGTCAAATTAATCCACATTTATTAACAATCTAAAACTTTAATAAATATACGCGAAATAACATATAAATAACAATTAAATGTAAGTTATTGATGTGCGCAAAAGCGATAACTTCCTGAAATTTATATTATTTTAAGATTTAGAATCTGATTATTTTGTTGTTATAAAAAAATATATTTTATATTTGTTCCTTTAATTAATACCAATTTACATGAAAAAGTTTCTATCTTTTATTAGTTTATGTTTATTTATTTTAAATGCAAACGCACAAGTTCCTAATGGAACATTCGAGTCATGGGTTAATGATTCCACCCCTTCAAGTTGGACCACCTCGTTAAATGCAGGGATAACTACTTTGTATTTTGGGCATAAAGCAACAGGAGCTTCCGGTTATGGCCTTCAAATTAACTCTAAGCTTATCACTGTGATTGCTACTCAATATAAAGCACCAGGGATTGCAACTTTAGGTGCTATTTCAGTTAACACTTCTAATATGACAGCTAATACAACAGGCGGAATTCCTTTTATTGCAAGACCAAATCAGCTGAATGGTGTATATAAATATGTTCCTGATGCCACGGATTTAATGGTTGCCATGGTAATGCTTACAAAATACAATACTGCCTTAAGTAAAACTGATACTATTGGGATTGGAACTTTTAGCTCTCCATTGTTGGTAAGCACTTTTACTCCTTTCACAGCAACCATTAACTATACTTCTGCTTTGGACCCAGATACTATGAATATTACACTGTTGTCGTCTAATCCTCTTGCTGCTCAAGCAAATGGAGTGCTTGTTGTGGATAATCTTACTTTAACTGGTGGTAACGTGGGAGTAGATGAACTTTCTGTTGATTTAATTCAGTCAATTCAACCAAACCCCTCTAATGGCCAATTTACTGTAATATTGAATAATATGAAAAAGGGAATGTTGAAAGTTTATAACTCTTTAGGAATGGAAGTTTATTCAAATCCTGAATATTTAAATGGTAGCGCTGTCGATTTAGGAATTACAAAACCAGGAATGTATTTGGTAAGCATTCAAAATGGCAATAAACAATTTGTGAAAAAAATGATGATATACTAAGAAAAGTAAAACGGTATAAAAGGGTGTTTTTTTAACACCCTTTTTTATTGTATTTCAATGACATAAGGCAATAATGCTTGAATACCCTTCATTTTATTTATTGATTGGAGATATTGAAAATAGGTAAAGTCTGTTCCTAATTCACGCTCAAGAGTTTGAATTGTCGAAGATTTACCACTTAAGTCTTCAATCAGTTGCGTTAATGCATCTTTTTGTTTGGGGAGTTCTATTATTTTATAGCTATCTAACTTTGCTAATTTTGCGGCAATCTCAATGGCTTTTTCTAAACCACCGAATTCGTCAATGAGACCGATATTTTTAGCTTCAACCCCGCTCCAAACTCTTCCTTGGGCAATGCTATCGACAACTTCCAATGAAAGCCCTCTGCCTTCAGCAACGTGCTTTGTAAAAGTTGCATAAATGCTTTCTATTGATTTTTGAATAACTTTATACTCAAAAGCATCCATTGGCTTTAAGGTTGACATAAAATCAGCATACGCATTTGTTTTAACCCCATCTACCGTAATACCAAGCTTGTTGTTTAAGAGTTTTTTGAAATTGGGAACCATTCCAAAAACACCAATTGAACCTGTAATGGTTTTAGGGTCAGCAACTATTTTATTTGCCGCGCAAGCAATGTAATATCCGCCTGATGCAGCAACATCTCCCATAGAAACTACCACCGGTTTTACATTTTTCGCTAGTAATACTTCTCTCCAAATGATTTCTGAAGCCAAAGCACTTCCTCCGGGTGAATTTACCCTTATAACAATTGCTTTTATTTTATCGTCAATTCTTGCATTGCGTATCGTTTTTGAAAGGGTTTCTGATCCAATGCTTTTGCTGTTACCAAGGCCGCTTTCAATTTGTCCTATGGCATAAATTACGGCAATTTTATTTTTTTCTATTTTAAGTTTTTCTACAGGAGGTGAAACACGATAATCCTCAATTGATATTAAACTCACATCACTATTATTAGCGGTTTCTCCCGTTTTCTTCTTTAAAATAGAAAGCAGTTCATCTTTATAAATCGCTGAATCTGCAATTTTTAAGTTTACGGCATCCATTGCTGTTTGTAATGACAATGTGTTTGCAATTTCTGCTAATTTTTCTTCAGAAATCTTTCTGCTTACTGAAATATTTTTTAAGACTTCACCCCAAATAGAGTTAATATAAGATAAGGTTTGTTCTTTATTGGCATCACTCATTTTGTCAAGTATAAAAGGTTCAATCGCACTTTTGTACTTCCCGTGACGAATAATTTGAGCATCCACTTCTGCTTTTTGAAGCAAGCCTTTATAAAATAAAATTTGGGCCGCCAACCCTTTAAATTCAATAATTCCTTCTGGATTCAGATATATTTTGTCAGAAACAGAAGATAAATAGTAGGCTTTTTGAGAGTACGCTTCGCTATAGCTAATAACAAATTTCCCTGATTTTTTAAAATCAAGAAGTCCGTTTCTGATTTCTTCTATGGTTGCAAATCCAGCCTTTATTTCATTTAATTCTAGTAAAACACCTTTAATATTAGGATCCTTTTTGGCCTTACTAATACAGGATAAAATATCATTTAACCCGTTGGGGGTTTTCGATTTAAAGGTTGAAAAATCAAAAGTTTGCAAGGGATCATTCGTTGATCTATCCCAGATTTCATTTGCAAAAGTTAAATGCAAAATAGAATTTTTTGGTATCAGATATTCATCGCGTTTTAAGCCTGAAATCATGGCTGCAATAATTCCAATAAATATAAAAAACAGCAGAATTCCGGCAAGTATGGAGCCTACCATGGATGCAAACATGAATTTAAAGAATTGCTTCATTGTGAAAAGTATTAATGATTATGCAAGTATACTTATTTTTTTAATATTTATTTTAATTTTGACGTCAAACCTTTTCAAGTGATCAGAATATATCTTTCTATAGGTAGCAACATGGGAAATAGATTGGAAAATCTATCCAAAGCTGAAGATTTTATTTCTTTTAGCATTGGAAAAATTGTCAAGAGCTCATCAATATATCTAAGTGAAGCTTGGGGTTTTGAATGTCAAGAGGAATTTTATAATCAAGTTATTGTGGCAGATACCAAACTTTCTCCGATAGATGTTCTAAGTTGTATAAAACAGTTTGAATCCAATATGGGTAGAATAAAATCGCTAAAGCAATGGGAGTCAAGGGTTATAGATATTGATATTATGTTTTATGGTTCTTATATATTCTTCTCTGATATTTTAAAAATACCTCATGTAGCCTTATCTTTTAGAAAATTTGTATTATTGCCGATGCAAGAAATCCAAGGTGACTTTGTTCACCCAATTTTAAAGAAAAAAATATTTGATCTGGTAACGCAATGTCCGGATCAATCCAAAGTAGTAAAACTTAAAAAATAATATGACCTACAACTACATTGCTATTGAAGGAAACATTGGTGCTGGGAAGACTTCGTTATCGAAAAGGATTGCAGAGGAGCTTGAAGCCATCTTAATTTTAGAACAATTTGAAGACAATTCTTTTTTACCTAAATTCTATAAGGATCCAGAACGATTTGCATTTCCGTTGGAACTTACTTTTATAGCCGAAAGGTATCAACAGTTAAAGCAGATGCAAGTGTCTTTAAATTTATTTAAACCCTTGGTGATAGCCGATTATTTTATTGATAAGTCCTTGATTTTTTCCAGAAATACTTTAGAAGAGGATGAGTATTTACTTTACACAAAACTGTTTTCAATAATAAACAACTCACTCCCTAAACCTGAGTTATTAGTGTATTTACACGTTAATGTTGAAAGATTATTAAAGAATATTAATCTGAGAGGTCGTGAATACGAACAACAAATAAAGCCAGAATATTTACAAAAGGTTGAGAATGGGTATTTTAATCATTTCAAAACCTTACCTGACCTTCCAATTTTAATCATTGATATAAATGAGTTGGATTTTGTAAATATTGCATCTGACTATGAATACATTAAAGAGGTTATTTTTAAAACAAAATATCCTCCAGGGATTTCTAAAATTGTTCCTTAAATAAAAAAAACCCGCACCATGGCGGGTTTTTCATTATCATCAAATAGATTATTGTATAGCGCTTTTGAAGTCAGAAGAATTCATGTATTTTAGGAATTCTCTGTCGTCTTTAGCCTGATTTTTATAATCAGGATTTGCTTGAATTGCTTTTCTAAGGTTTTCGTATAGCAAACTGGTATTGTTAGTTCTAGCACCAACAATAGCCATTAAGTAATTAACTTCTGCTGTTTGGCCAGCGCATTCAAGGGTTTTTGCAGCAACAGCAGCATTACCACTCAACAATTGAGCTAATGCAAGATTATAGTTGCAAGATTTAGAACCAAATGAACTTAAAGCTCCGGTATAGTTTCCTTCTTTAATCATGATGATTCCAAGATTGTAGCCTTCAACTGCACCAAGTTGCTGTGCTGTTTCAAAATAGGATTTTGCATTTTTAAAATCTTTTTTCATTAACATTGCAGCACCTAAATTGTTGTTTATTAATTTGTTATTGCTTTGAAGCGAATTTGCTTTTTCAAGTAATGGAGCAGCCTCTTCAGCTTTATTTTGTTTAATTAAAACATAAGCAGCATTGTTGTATGCTTTCCAATCGGTTGGATAAATTGTAGTAGCAGACTTGTAGATTTTTAATTGAGTAGCTAAGTCTTTCGTCAATGTAGCTGCATAAAGCAATTCGTCAAGTTTTAGTGAGTCAGGAGAAGTCGTGGAATACAAAGCTATTTGCTCATCTGTTTTTTTAGGCTCGTAAAAATTAACCGTAAAATCAGCTCTACGTAAAGGAGGGAGAATGGCTTCTTCAATTTCTTTGTAAATAACGGTCATGTTTCTAATCTCTTGCTCTTTTTTAGCGCGGTCAGCTTGAGATTTCACAACATTAATAATTGCATTTTTGTCTTTTACATTAGAAGCTTCTAATGCTCTCAAAAAACCTTCCCAGTCTTCACCATTTGCTTTTTGAACAATAGGTAAATCCATTTTAAGTGTATTGGGTTTTACCTTCAATAATTTCGCTTTTTCTTTAATATATTTTTCTACTTGATCCAATAAATAAGTTTGTGCTGCTTTTGAACGATTGTCTGATAAACCTTGATTCCTTGATTCTTCCCCTTCAGGAGATGCCCATGCATTAATTTCAAGATTCTTTATTTTCCATTCCTTCTTAATCATATCTACCATATTGGCGAGATTATCTTTCGTGACTTGAGATTTATTTAATGCTAAATTAAAGTCAAGATTTGCCATATTTACTTTAAAATAGATTGTAGCTGATTTTGGAATAATAACTTCTTTTTGATAACCATGTTCTGCTAATAAAACTTCTGGATCGGTTACGATTCTCTCTGAAGTATAAATAACACCATCAGCCAATTTAACTTTGCTGAGAATGGCATTTTTTTTCTTTAAAATAGCTTTAGCACTTACATTTAAGTCTGATTTATTCATAGCAGGATTATAATCAATAATATCCGTATAGGTAAAAGTGCCCCCGGTTTTACTGTTAATTATTGTGCCATTTCCTTCCGCTTTTTCTCCTTTTAACGTTATGGATTTTAACGTTTTAGAACCACCATCATATTCAAGTACAGGTGTAAATTCCACCAATGCTTTTTTGTTAAAATACTTTTCAGGGAATTTTCCTTTAATAGTTACAGAAATTTTTCCGCCATGAGTCTCTAATGGATTCGGTGTGACTTCGTATTTAACAGTGTTGTACTTTTTTATCATTTTGTTCAATCCACAACCTGTGAGAATAGCTGATACCAAAACGAAAACAAGTAAAATTTTTAAATTAGACTTTTTCATAGATTTTGTTTTTCTAATAATTTTTATTTTGCAAATATATAAATTAATTTTTCTTTTTAAGTAAACTTAAATTGGGGCAATTGTGTTTTATTTGTAAATTAACAAAAAAAAAAACAATCATAAGTGTGTTGTCAAAAAAAAAATGTACTTTTGTTTAATTTTCTAAACTTTTAATATCAAATAGTATGAAAAAGTTATACTTACTTATTTTTCTAATACTTACTACCACTTATTTATTTGCTCAAGTGGCTCAAGAACAAGAACCAAAAGGAAAATTATGGGATGATTGGTATATAAATATTAATGGGGGACAAACTCTTTTTTTAGGCGATGTATCTAAACATTTTGAATGGTATAAACCGAGTTTTAGTGAAAGTTCATCTGCATTTGGGACTATTCTTTCTAAGAAACTTAGCTGTGTTTTTGACTTAAGAGCTCAATTTTTTACCGGGAAATTGTATGGGCGAAAAGACTTTTTCGTTGGAGGTGCTAAAGCAGACTTAGAGTTTAAGTCTAATTTTTGGAATTTGAACATCAATACAATACTTGACTTTAATGCCTGGTTAGGGAAATGTAACCCAGAGAGGAAATTTTCTCTATATGGAATTATTGGAATTGGTATTACGGATTTTAAAAGTCAATTGTTTAATTCTATTACTCACAATGAAATTACCAGTACAGCCCAACTTCATAGTTTTACTGGCGACTATGCTTGGACTACAGAATTAGTAGTTCCTGTGGGACTTGGAGCTTCCTATAAAATTGGAAACAAAATCAAAATCAATTTGGAGTCTATATTAAATATGACAATGACAGACAAAATTGATAGAGTTAAAGGAATGTCTGGTCATGATGGTTATTATTATACATCCTTAGGAATTACTTATAAGTTGAGCAAATGGAACAGATCATGTGACTGTAAAAAGGTTCCAATCACGAATAGAGTCGATACTATTATTATTAACAATAATAGAGTTGATACCATTGTTATCAATAATAACAGAGTTGATACTGTAATCATTAACAATAACAAAGTTGATACGGTTAGGATTAATAATAATAGAGTAGATACTCTTATCATTAAAGAAAAATCAAATATCATTGACTCTGTTTTACTTAAACAAGAAAAAATGGCTAGGGAAATAGATAGCTTGAAAAATCTAATTGAAACTAGTACCAATCAACCAAATGATACTGTTGGCGAGTTTATTAATGAAATCATCTTTAATAGCCTTGTTGAAAGAGTAATCACAGATGTAAAAGATACAATTCAAGGATCGGGCTATTTATTCAAATCTGTATATTTCGACGTTAATAAATGGAATATTAATCCAGAAGAGCGTCCTAAAGTGAAGGAAGTTGCTGAGGCACTCCATAATAATCCGACACTTAAAATAAAGATTATTGGAAATACTGACCAACAAGGTTCCTTTAACTATAATATATGGTTAAGTAAACAACGAGCTGAGTCTGTGGCGAAAAATCTTACAACTGAATACAAGATTAATCCTAACCGATATACTTTGGATTGGAAAGGATATACTGAACCGCTTTCAGAGAAATATTACTACATCAATAGAAGGGTGGACTTCCTAAAAATGAATCCATAAATTTAAACCTATTAAAAAAGAAAAGCCGCAATTACGCGGCTTTTCTTTTTATATGATAAATGATAGGAAAAGAATTTTTTGTCGCCTAACAATTATTCTTTTAAGTTTTTCTTTATAATATTAACCTATCAAATATTGTATTAGGTGTTTTATAAGAATAATTTCTAACTGACTTCAACTTGATTGCTCACCTTGTACAGATTATCAGTCACACTTAAGAACACTGATCCCTTCTTTGTAAAGTGACTATTTCATTTTTAATTTGAATAATACCTTCAATTTGGAAAACCTTTCAATTATTAAATGTGCTCCCCTTCTATAATAAGTATATTTAAAAAGGAAAAGCATATCATGCCAAAAAGGAATGGCTTTTTTATTGTATTGCGTTTTGCCAATAAGCATGCTTTTATGGATATGCAAAGAAACATTTTCAATCGTAACCAAATCCTATGATGTTATGGAAAACTCGGTATTCTAAAATTCGATTAATGAATTAGTTCAGAAAATAGGCTCTGGAATCCTTAAACAAAAATAGCATCTTAAATATTATCTCTTTGGCTTCATCAATAAGTGGTAAAAAATCTTTCAAGAATTTATAAACGTGATTTTAGGATAATGTTAGGATTATTATTAATTCAAAATGGTATAACTTCTGTATATTGAAGCAAAATGAAGTTATGGAAACTGTGAATTCCCATAACTTCATCTAAATTACCAAAACTTAAATCCTTAGCTATAAATCTCTTTCAGCTATAAAATTATCGCGATTATTTTTCCAATAACTCAATAACAGCTTTCACTATCTTTTATGCCCCGGTGATTGGCTAACATTGCCGGCGGTTAAGCGTGGCTCGAAAGGGGTAAAGTCATCTAAATCGACATATCCACTCCCATTAATATCTGTGATGAGAAAACCAATATTTCCGGAAGTTAAATCGGGTTCGAAAATCGTAAAATCATCTAAATCGACATATCCACTCTGATTTAAGTCTCCTGTAAATATAGCAAATACATTTTGAGCTTCCTGCAACTGCGCATCGGTGCCAAATGCTTGCATTCCATTAGAAGTGAAATCGTACATCACTGTATGAGTATTAAATGGAATAGCCACAGAAGACCAGGTTTCCAAATGGTTTCTGTTTTTTATGGCAATATAATAATTCCCATTGTTAGCACATGCCAAATTAAGATTCGCTGTCCCATCAGTATTTAGATTGACTCCGTTTATTGAAGTTACCAGATTGTATGGATCATTTTCCTGATGTAATTCCAAATCAATTTTATCTGCAATTCCATTTCCCCAATTGGGTAATGCAGTGTTTCCATCTATTGCTTCAATCATTTGATTACTTCCTAAATTGTACAAACCGGACAAATACAATTTTAATTGCAAGGATTTTCCGTTAGGGCTGATGGTGATTTTTACCGGATTGGACTCCTTCCATTGACTTTGACAACTTGCTTTTGCCAAACGCTTAAACCAAGTGTCGCTACTCAATGCTCCTGCTTGAAATGCTGCTGTGGTTGCTCCGTTAATATCGCTAAAAGTTGTGTTGTCATTTGAACTTTGCCATTGATATACCAAAGTTCCTACTTGACCATTTGGAGTGGTAGTATTTGAAAATAAATCAGGGATTGAACCACTGCAGAGCAATTGATCGTCGGCAATGCTTCCTCCATTTACCGGATTGGAGCAATTACTTCCATATTTGTATGCCCAAGCCCCTCCGTCACATAAAGCCACAAAAGGTGTCCCCTCCGAATTAAAAGCCATGGATATGGAAGAAGCATTTCCTGCGGAAAATGCTGAAGATCCAATTGTTTCCCAATTGGTTCCATTAAATTTCATCACCGTCGCTTTCCCACTATTATCTGAAAATGCCACATTAGGTTTTCCATCAGTTGAAAATGAAATAAGTGTTGAATTGGCAGTACTTTGTGAAAATCCTTCAGTCCCAACTGTTTCCCAGATGCTTCCATTAAACTTTTTAACCGTAGCTTGGTAATTATTTGCGACATCACAAAAGGCAACATATGGTATCCCGGTTAAACTAAAAGCAAGGGAAGGATCATATACATTTCCGGTTGAAAATTCTTCATTTCCTATACTTGTCCAACTGCTGCCATTAAATTTTTTCACAATAGGTTTGTATGTGTTACTATTATTATATACAACATAAGGGAAATTGTCTTTTCCGATTTTCAGTTTTAAGTAAACTGCAGATTCTGAAGAAAATCCTTCAACACCTACTGTCTCCCAACTACTTCCATTAAACTTTTTTACAACTGCTTTCCAACTGTTTCCAATGTCAGTATATGCTACGTAAGGAATATCATTGGAGTCTACAGATATTGTTGTATATGAGGTGTAACCCGTTGAAAATCCTTCAGTCCCCACTGTTTCCCAACTATTTCCGTTGAATTTTTTAACAGTAGCTTTACTCCCATTGGCATAGTCGGCATAAACCACAAAAGGAACATTATTCTTTGAAATAGCAATCGAAGTATAGTAAGCACCTCCACTTGAGAAACCATTCGTTCCTACTGTTTCCCAACTACTTCCATTGTATTTTTTAACACAAACTTTCGAATTAATTCCATCATCAACATAAGCTATATAAGGAGTCCCATCGCTGTTTAATGCAATAGATATATTACTTGCAGTACCTGAAGAAATCCCCCTGTTTTCAACATTCTCCCAACTGTAATTATTTAATTTCATGATGCTAGCTTTACTATGATTGTTAGCATCACTATACATCAAGAATGGAGTCCCTGTATTATTTATGGAGATTTTCGGATAAACTGTACCGGTGAATAAACTCATTGGAGAAGAAGAAATGATACATGCAATGTTATTTCCTGCGTTTTGCAAATCAAACCCATTATAAACCAATGTGTTT
Organism: uncultured Bacteroidales bacterium; assembly: GCA_964543995.1. Classification (GTDB taxonomy): domain Bacteria; phylum Bacteroidota; class Bacteroidia; order Bacteroidales; family CAIXTV01; genus CAIXTV01. The sequence goes on along the minus strand of CAZJBB010000008.1, from coordinate 21,534 downwards.
AAATAGCCACTAGTACTATATGAATCATAACAATAAAATACCATATAAGGTGTATCATCAGCGCTTATGGAAATTGAACAATCTACTACATTGGGATAGGAAGGAACCACATTTCCAAGAGTGACCCAAGATTGCGAATTATCATCGAATTTCAATAAGGTTGGATTAATTGAAGTCAAAGGAGGAGTCATGGGATCTATTGGTAAATCGGTATGGGTATCAATGTAGCCAAAATAAAGATTATTGTTATGATCAAATGCGAGTGAAGTATAACTTGCCTGCCCCATGGTAACACTACCTGACCAACCCACGGTTTCCCAATTGGATCCATTAAATTTCATTACATTTCCATTCCCATTATTCGCATAATCTTGGAATGCAACGTAAGCAATGCCATTGCCATCAATGGCAATGGAAGGATAGTCAATTTGAGAAAAACTAAAATCCTCCGTACCCACGGTTTCCCATGAACTTCCATTGAATTTTTTAACAGTGATACCGGCCGGCCAATTGCTATTTTTATATACTACATAAGGCGTTCCGGATCCATCAATAGTCAGTGTTGGCTTATCCACCTGGCCCATTGCAAAACTTTCACTCCCAACGTTTTCCCAGTTACTTCCATTAAATTTCTTTACTGTAATGTCTCCTCCTTCATTCTGATAAGAAACATAAACGTTTCCATTGGAGTGGATTGCCAATGAAACATAATTGGCGACTCCGGAAGAAAAACCGGCATCTCCAATAGCAATCCACTCATTTCCAATATATTTTTTTACTGTAACTTTATTCCCATAAGCTGCATCAGAATATGCAATGTAAGGAATACCCGAAGCATCGTGTGCTATTGAATTATATGATGCCTCTTGTAAAGAAGCCTGGTTAAATTCCTTAGGACCTAATGGGTTCCATAATAACGGATTTGACGGGGCAGCAACTCCACTTCCGGCAAGACTCATACAACCGTTGGCTGTCTGGGTTACTGTGTAAGTTCCTGCATTCGTAACTGTAATATCTGGTGTAGTTGCTCCATTACTCCAAAGCAAACTGCCACCGGCATTGGTGGACAAAATAGAATTACTACTATTATTTTGAACCGTAACAACAGGTGTAGCAGGCAGGGGAATTACCGTTATGGTTTGGGTTGCGGTATTGGTACATCCATTTCCACCTGTTCCTGTAACTGTATAAGTGGTTGTAGAAGCAGGTATAAATGAAACCCCATTTACTTTCCCATCTGACCAAGCATAAGAAGTGGCACCACCACCAAACAATGAAGTACTATTTCCTGAACATACGTTAGGATTTGTTGCACTGGCAGTTACCGTGGGTAAAGAATATACGATTGCAGGAACTGCAGTTCTTGAAGATATACATCCATTATTTGTCGCATCGACATAAAAATTGGTTGTTGATGAAATTGAGGGAGATATAATATTTGTACCGGTACCTAAAAAAGATCCCCCCGATGCAGCCGTATACCAATTCAATACTCCGGCACTTGCGTTAGCAGTCAAACTTAAGGTTCCGGTCCCACAGCGAGCAAAACTTCCTGCATTTACTGTAGGCGCATAGTTCACTGTTGCTGCAACAGCGGTCCGAGCGGAGGTGCAGCCATTAAAAGTAGCATCCACAAAGTAAGTGGTAGTATTGGATAGGGTAGGAGTAGAAAAATTAGTTCCTGTTGCTAAAGAAGTACCTCCGGTAGAAGCTGTGTACCAGTTTAAGGTTCCAGCACTGGCTGTTGCACTTATACCCAAAGTACCGGCTCCGCATCGAGAGGAAGGGGATGTACTCGTAATGGTGGGTTTATCCTTAACAGTAATGGTAATACTCGCGCAATTATCGATAGAATGAAGACAAGCTCCCCCTCCCCTAACATAGTAGGTTGTAGTGTTGGCTGGTGAAACGTTAATTGTAGTTCCATGATTTAGAGAAGAACCACCACAACTATTTGTATACCAATACCAATCATTGTTTTCGTTTAAGCTTCCTGAAATTATATTTAATGAGGTGGACTGAGTGCCACAATTCACTGTGGATGATGCAGATACAGAGGGAACTGTTGCAAAGTCACAACTTTTATAAATCCAGGCTCCTTTCCAATAAACAGACCCACTATAATCACTGCCTATTATAGCCCTTTTTCCATCATAAGTTAAAGAAAGACAAATACCAAAGTTGCATGCAGTACCTCCAGAAGGTTCAAGTAATTGACGGTTCTGTGACCAAAGTCCGCCCGAGCGGGTATAAATCCAAGTACCACCTGAACAACCACCAGTTGCGTATCCTCCAACAATTATCGTATTACCATCCCCGGAAATGCTCACTGCATTTCCTTGATGTTTATTGAGAGCAATGCCATATATATCTGTGCCAACCAATTTATTCCCTTGTTGACTCCAAATATTTCCTGAGCGGGTAAATACCCATACAGCGCCGGTATTATTATTATCGAAATTTCCTCCAACAACTGCGGTATTTCCATCGGCTGAAAGAGAAACTGTAATGCCTTGATTTACTGACACTCCATTGCTGTTTCCAATAGATCCACTACCCACTAATTTATTTCCTTGTTGTGTCCATATTCCCCCAGATCGGGTAAACACCCAAGTAGCACCGGTTCTTGAACTATCATCATGGTTTCCACCCACAAGAGCCGTATTTCCATCCGCAGATATAGAAACTGCAACTCCTTGTTTAATAGATTCTCCTACAGAACCAGACCCTATCAGTTTCCCCCCTTGTTGTGTCCATGTACCATTATTGCGGGTAAAAACCCATGCAGCACCATAATTTTTAACTTCAATGGTATCGTAATAATCAAGGCTAGAAATATGAAAGTAATCAAAATGCCTATCTTCCGGCCCCCCAACAATTGCTGTATTTCCATCTGCAGAAAGGGCGACAGCGCTGCCTTGATATGCAATATGAGTTAATTGGGAGCCTATTTCAACTCCTGACCCAACCAATTTGTTCCCTTGTTGATTCCACACTCCGTTTGATCTTGTAAATATGTAAATAGCGCCTAGAAAGTTATTATCACTAGGATCTCCAACTATTGCGGTATTCCCATCCGCTGATAGAGCCACTGAATATCCAAAATTGTGAGATCCACTAGAAGCAGGAGCTTTTAGAATACTTCCTTGTTGACTCCAAACGCCATTACTAATTGTGTAAATAAATGCCGCACCACTGGCTTTTGAAACATCAGAGTGTTCTTCCGGATATCCAATAATGGCGGTGTTCCCATCTGCAGAAATAGATACTGATTTAGTATAAAGAATATATCCATTCCCTGATAAAGAGGTACTCTCCTGATGATCAATCAAAGAAGTAGTAGAAACAACAAAACTCCCTGTGCTATTGGCAGTTCCAGTGCTTGTGGTCATTGAAATTAGACCCGTCGTTGCACCGGGCATTACCATACCAACCAATGTGTTTCCGGTATTTGAAATTATAATAGCATTTACACCTCCAATGCTAAAAGCAGTTGGATTATCTAAGTTGGTTCCAATTATCGTGACCACCGAACCTGCTGAACCACTCGATGGCGAAAAAGAAGCAATGGTTGGGGCTTGTGAAACGCCATTGAAGCCCAATATAATGCTTGCAAAAATTGAGAATAAATATTTTTTCATATAAATTTCATTTAAATTATTTTGTTACTCTAATAGTTTCTTTTTTGTAACTTGTAAAATTACTTAATACCAAATGAATCAATGGTTATTTAACATTAATTAAGTATTAAAATGTTAAAATGAATATTTATTGGAGTTTTTGTGTTTTTTTCATCATAGCGTAGCTGTTTTGAACAAACCCATTTTATCGTTTAATTGGCCTTAAAATATTTATATAGGTATCTCCTAGGAATTATCCTCCCGTTAACTCATTAATCATAAAAAGACGGTAGTTTAAAGACCAAAGCCTGAAAAATTTTTCGCAGAGTACCCCTGATGACTTTCCTAATAACAAATAACTCAATAACCAATGACTTATATCCAAAGGAAGACCGAAGATTTTTTGAAAAGCTTAATCACAAAGTAGACAAAGAATATCTACAAATGGTCACAATGAAACAACTTTAATATCAAATAACTCAATAATCAATAACCAATATCAATTACTTTTGCCAAAAATCCCACTCAACATGAGTATATTTGATAAAAACGATGCCTACTTCATGAAAGAAGCGTTGAAAGAAGCACAGAAAGCATTTGATAAAGACGAAGTTCCAATTGGAGCTGTTATAGTTTGTGGTGGTAACATTATTGCTCGAGCCCATAATCTTACCGAACAGTTGAATGATGTTACGGCCCATGCCGAAATGCAGGCTTTTACTGCAGCAGCTGATGCCATGGGTGCCAAATACCTCACCGAATGTACTTTATATGTTACCCTCGAACCCTGCACCATGTGTGCCGGAGCTTCTTTTTGGACACAAATTCAAAGAGTTGTTTACGGTGCACCTGATCCTAAAAGAGGATACCATGTGTATAATATGCAAGTATTCCATCCCAAAACCCAAATTAGTTCGGGAATCATGGAAGAAGAATGCGGTGGAATTCTAAAGAAATTTTTTGAAAATAAAAGGGGAAATTTAAAATAGTAAGCAGTCGCTTCTATAGTTGTTTAACCAGTTTAATGTACTCTTTATAATTTCTAACATAATCATCCTCATTGTATTTTTCTGAGGCTATCACTAAACAAATGGCACCGGAAGAGAAATTGCTGAGGTTATTCCATATTCCGGGAAGAACATGTAAAGCAAAATACGGGCGGTTAAGGTTAAAGGTCTTTTTGTTTTTCCCATCATCAATTTGCACATCGAAACTTCCACTGGCAGCAATAATCAACTGGTGACACTCCCTATGAGCATGACCTCCTCGTACTACGCCTCCCGGAATGTCGTAAAGATAAAACAAACGCTGCATCTCGAAAGGGATGTCCTTTAAACCTTCTAAAGGGGTAATGTTCCCTGCTCGGTACATAATCTTTTGTAATTTCAAAAGACGACAATCTTGTATGTTTGCTAGGTTCATAGTAAAGATTGCTTACAACATTTTTTAAATACCAAGCGATTCTTAATATAATCCGTTTCGTCGAAAACTCCCGAAGACAATATCAGACAAAGGGCATTGGTAGAGAAATTTTCCAACGAACGCAAGTGCATATTCGGAATATATAAACCATAATAAGAACGGTTCAAAGAAAATTTACTTTCTGTTTTACCATCAAAAACCATAACATCGAAACTACCCGAAATGGCAATGATGAATTCTTGTTGGTTTTTGTAAGCATGCCCGCTTCTTTTTTGTCCGCCGGGTACATCATAAATCCAATACGACCTCCTGATGGCAAAAGGAATATGTTTCTCGCTTTCCACAAACGAAAGATTCCCTCTATTGTCTTCAAGCTTGGGAAGTTGCAGAATGGAAGCTTTGTTTATCATGCCATAAGTGAATTTGAATAAGCAAAAATAAAAAAATAATCGGAAGTCCTTAAGCTAAAGTGATGATGTCGGTCACCAATAACTGAACCGTAACCCTGCTTTTTTGCTCCAGAACAATTTTACGCTGATGTACAACTTTAGCAATAATTTCCTGACTGTAATTCCGAATGGTAATAAGTTCAAGGTTTTCGTTGTATTTTACTTTGTAAGGGATGCTCAGATCGCTGATGAGTTTGGGTAATTTGTTTGCATTGTTATCCACACATACCGAAAAACTGATAGCGGAGTTTTGCATCAGGTTTATTTTGATACCGTGCTTAAAGAAGGTCTCGAAAATAAAAGACAGGTTTTTCTCATTAATAAAGGAAAAATCTCTCGACTGTAATGAAATCAGCACCTGATTCTTTTTGAAGATATAGGAAGGGATGGTCACCGATTGATTCACATACCCAATAAAAGAACCTTTAAATCCTGGATTGATGAAAGATTTCACGAGTAAAGGGATGTTTTTGTTTTGGAGGGGTTGCAAGGTCTTGGGGTGAATAATCGAAGCGCCGTAATAAGCCAGTTCAATGGCTTCGTGGTATGAAATGCGCGAAATGATTTCGGCATCCGAAAAATACTTGGGGTCAGCATTCAGCAAACCCGGTACATCTTTCCAGATAATGACCTCGCTGGCATTCACACACCACGCCAATATGGCTGCCGTATAATCGGATCCTTCTCGTCCCAATGTGGTCATGTGTTTCTCGGGACTGGCTCCCATAAAACCCTGTGTAAGGATAATGTTTTTGCTTTGAAAAATAGTGTTGGTTTTTTCCTGCACTTCTCGGGTGGTTTTCTCCCAATGGATGCCTGCTTCACGATAGGTATAATCGGTAATGATGAGGTTTCGGGCATCCAACCATTGGTTTTCCAAATCGCATTTGTTGAGGTATTCACTAACAATGGTCGTTGAAATCAGTTCTCCGAAAGGCACAATTTGGTCGTACTCATAATCATAATTATCAGAAGCAGAAGTTTGGAGCTTCTTTTCAATTTCACCGTAAAATTGATCTACTCGGGTTTGCACTGCATCAGTATGCTCAGGAAATAATTCCTGAATGAGGGTGTTATGAAAACTTTTTACTGCTTTAAGGGCTTCTTTGGGGTCGCTGCTTCGGTTGTAATAGTCATGTACAACGGTTTCCAAGGCATTGGTCATTTTTCCCATGGCAGAAACTACCACGATGAGCTTTTCCTCTGGATAACGCTTGAGAATTTGACTTACATTACGTACCGCTTCTGCACTGTTTACCGATGCCCCTCCGAATTTGAATACTTTCATTCTGTGTTTTTGTGAATTGCTCAGCAAAGATAACGCTTAAATTATCAAAAATTAAGTTGGAGCTCGAAATACAATGGAAAGGGTTTCATTTGTTTCTTAAAACCCATTAAGCTAGAAAATGCATCATTCTGTTATAGAAGTAATGTTTACATTTGCATACACCGGGCTTACAATTTTGATTCATCGAAAAAAACTAAAGCGATAGTGTATATTGCATCATGATTATTGACAACAAAAAGCTGAACAGACTCTACTTCATCGCTGCTTTACTGATATTCATATATTTAGTTTTTAGGGCGATATGGGTTCCCATTCTTCATGACGAAGCGGCCACCTTTTTTCATTATGTGGTGAGAGGAGAATTTCTACCCGGATATGCTCATTGGGATGCCAACAACCACATCTTAAACTCCGTCCTTTCTATTGTTTTTGTAAAGATTTTTGGTTCTTCTTTATTGGCCCTACGAATAGCTAATGTGTTGTTTTTTATACTCTTTGCGTATTATTTGTTCAAGATAGGCAGCATGCTCAAACACCAAATGATTAGGGTTTCTTGTTGGGGTTTAGGATTGGGTTTGCATGGAATTATAGAGTTTTTTGCCTACAGTCGGGGATATGGTATTTCCATGGCGCTGTTGATGGCGGCTCTTTACCATAGTTTGCAATATGCTCAACACTTCCGCTATCTTAATTTGAATGTAAGCTTGGGTTTTTATTGGTTGGCCATGCTTGCCAATGTCAGTCTATTGCACACTTCCCTCATCTTTAGTTTTCTGGTCGTATTACATCAGATTGTAAGGTTCAAAAAAAGCAAGCCTAAGTTCAAGGTATTGTTAAGTATATTCCTGTTTTGCTTGAGTTTATTGCCTTTTATTATCTATTCCTTTGAGTTGAAGTCCAAAGGATTGCTTTATTATGGCGAAGGCAATCATATTTGGGACAGTTTGAGTTCCTTCTCCAAAATGTTTTTTGGAAGCACAAAAGCTGTTTTGAATTGGATTTGGATCCTTTGGCTTTTATTCTTAATAGGCTCCATAGGTATTTTGTTATATTCTCAAGTATTAAAGAAAAAAAATCCTTTTGTTGCCCTTCTTTTTCCGCTCATGTTGGGAATGAATTTGCTGGGAATCTTTGTAATGAAGCAAGGATTAGGCATAAACTATCCTTCCGATCGAACCGGAATGTATTTAATAGTTTTATTATGGCTTTCTGTTGTTTTTATAGCCGATGCCTTGCCCAAACGATGGTCATTTGCTGTAGGGCTTATGGCCTTCTTTTTTGTGCTGCATATTATCTATAGCGCTAACTTAAGCTATGCTACTTTGTGGAAAAGCGAAAGAATTTCAAAAACCTGCTGGGACAAGGTGCATGATGACATCCTGAAAAACCCCAGTATCGGAGGATACCACATGCAATCCCTCCAATGGGCGTGGTATAACTACCACGAAAAGGATAAGCTGCAAAACCTTCAATACGACGATTATTTTTCTAACCAAGAAGATTTTATCTTGTATTTACCCAAGGATTACTGCAAAAACAGATCGCTTTACGATTCTATATATGCAGATCCCTATTCGGGCATTGTTTTGGCTAAACGTAAACAATCTTTCATCTTGACTCCCTGCTTTGAAAGTATTGATATTAATGCTGTTTCGAATGATAAAGCACCCATAGAGTTCTTGGGTTTTTATCAAAACGAAGCTGCCGATACCCTCAACCCTCATGCTTATGTGATGGAATGTCGTTTTCAACTTCAAAGCCATTATTCCAACCCACCCTTACATATAGTTTGCTCTGTTACCGATAGTATTGGGCAAATCCTAAGCTATACAGCCTCTCCCTTGGAATGGATACAAGCTAATTATTTGTATTCCGAATCTTTATACGTTAAAATAAGTATTCCTCCAATCTCTCCTCATGCCAAATGCCTCAAGGTATATCTTTGGAATATACTCAAACAAGACTATGTACTCAGCAAGGGAAGTTTTAGTTTGAAAATGGCCCAATAAAATCGCATTTTTTTATGTAGGACTTCATTTCTGTGGTGTAAGAGGTCGATTCTTTAATGTAAAACCTCATTTCTGTCATGTAAGAGGTCGTTTCTTTGATGTAAGACCTCATTTCTGTCATGTAAGAGGTCGTTTCTTTGATGTAAGACCTCATTTCTGT
>CAZJBB010000008.1:0-12486 GCA_964543995.1 uncultured Bacteroidales bacterium | reverse complement strand
CATGTAAGAGGTCATTTCTTTAATGTAAGACCTCATTTCTGTTTTGTAAGAGGTCACTTCTTTGCTGTTAAGCCTATTTTCTTTAATGCTAAAACTCAAGTCCGCACCATTTGGAAGTCATTTTATGAGTGTGGAAGCGAGAAGTATATTTTCAAAAAATGCAGCTTGGGGATCATTTTATTAAGAGAAAAGCTTGAATCAAAAGAAAAAATATAAATTATTCTCGCTGAAAATCAGGCAACTATAAAATATTTCAAAAAAGTTCAAAAAAAATTTTCCTTTTTGAAAAATCAGGGAAGTATATAAGAGAAAATAACACAAAAAACGAAAACATACTTTCTTTCGATGATTACAAACTTAATCATAAATCAAAAAAATAATTAGTAACAAAAAAATGAATGCTATGGAAACGAGAAAAAAAAATCAAATCAGAATGTTTAACACAACAAACACATCCTTGTCGAACTACAGTCCAAAATGGGCAGATTATTCACCCATTGAAGCTGCGGTAGCCAATTTCAGAGCCGAAATGAGTAAAATAGACCTACGAAGGGTTTATTTAGCCGGGCTGAATAACGACACACGCAAGAAAAAGGAATTCTACTACTACCGAATGGAGGAAACTTGTATTAAAGTTTGTCGACTGATTTTGGCTTACGCTGAAGCTTCGGGAGACATCAGTTTGAGAAAACAAATGAGCATTACCAAATCGGTATTGCTAAAACTATCGGATGCCGAAAAAATTGCCAAAGTAAAAATGGTAATAGAAAAGGCAAGTCCTATTATAGATACACTAGAAGAATATCAAGTAACTCAAGATGACTTAGATCTTTTGCAGCAACACATCAGTGATTACCAACAAGTGATGACAGCGCCTAAAATGAATCTGAATTTAAAGTCGGAATTGAATACAGAGATAAAAATCAGTATCAAAAATGCCCTAAAATATTTACACAACATTGACCATTTGATGGCTCATTTTCAAGATACTGAAAAGGAATTTTATGAAATGTATTTCAAGGCAAGGGTAATTTTAGATTATGGACATGGGCATAAAATTAATCCCACAGCAGCCACAGATAATGGCGATGCAAGTGCTCCATCAACCGAATTGACAGCTTAGAGGGTCTGTTTCATGTTTTGTTTTCCAGGGGGCTCTCCGAAAGGGGAGCCTTTTTTTATTGTAGGAATGTATAATTAAGGATTATTCATCAGCTTGTCTTCAAAGTTCAGTCATATTCGGCATTCTGTCTTTAAATAATTTGAATTATCTTTGATGACAAATAATTTTCTTGAATTAAAAACCTAATTTAACATGAAACCTTCTTTAGTTCTGATCGTTCTCTTTTTTTCAATAAGTTTCGGCTTTTCTCAAACCCAGGAAAAAATATATAATCCAGAAGCCAATGCGGAGAGCGATCTGCAAAATACTTTATTGATTGCAAAAAATGAGAAAAAACAGGTTTTGATTCAAGTAGGAGGGAATTGGTGTAAATGGTGCCTGCGCTTTAATAAGTTTTGCAAGGAAAACCCTAAAATCGATTCAGCCCTAAAAGCAAATTATGTGGTTTTGCACATCAATTACAGTAAGGAAAACAAAAACATTGAGGTAATGAAAAAATTGGAATTTCCCCAACGGTTTGGATTTCCTGTGTTTTTAGTTTTAGATGCTAAAGGAAACCGCTTGCATACTCAAGACTCGGGTTTTCTTGAGTCAGGAGAAGGATATAGCGAAGAAAAGGTCCTCACCTTTTTAAAGAACTGGACAGTGGAAACGTTGAATCCCGAAAATTATTTGAAATAAAGTAGCAGTAGATTTTCCGGATATACAATGAAAATATATAGTAGAAGGAGATGAAATCATTGCAGCGTAATTAATAAGAAAGACAAATACCTTTTTGCAACAACCAAATTCAGTGAAATTTGGAGATTATGTAATTGTTAATAATGATTAAAAGCCTAAGGGTTTCAGTTTTTTTATTGTAATATTGCCTGCTAATTTATTTAAATTATTCAATTAAGTTTCCTGATATAAATATTAAAGTGTACATTTGTAATACCTATATTTTGAAATAGAATACATCGTAAATATTAAATTTAAACATATGAAAAAAACAATTACCCTTTTATTTTCGCTTACAATAGCGATGATTTATAGCTTTACGCTTAATGCACAAGTATTGCTAAATGAACAATTTGACTATCCTGTTGGAGATTCTTTAACCCCACATGGCTGGACTGCTCATAGCGGAGGTGTTACCAATTATATTAACATGGTAAGTGGTAGCCTTTCCTATTCGGGATACTGCAATGCGGTTGGAAACAAAGCTTCAATGACGGTTTCAGGACAAGATGTGAATCATCTTTTTACAGCACCTACTTCAGGTTCCATTTATATTGCTTTTTTAGTGAATATTACCACTGCCACAGCTACTGGTGATTATTTTCTTCATTTAAAAGACCCTTCATCGACGTCTTTATTTGCTGCTAAGGTTTATGTTAAAGCGGGAGCCACTTCAGGAACCGTGCTTTTTGGATGTTCCAAAGCAGGTACCAGCAGTACTCCTACCGTAGTTTACTCCACTACTGAAGTGCCAATGAGTGCAACCCATCTTCTTGTTCTAAAATATGCTATTGGACCTGGAACTGCTGATGATCAGGTTTCTCTTTTTATAGACCCAGCTACAAGTACCGAAGGAACAGCAACGGTCACAGCAACTGATAATGCTGCAAATGATTTAGCTGGATTTGGGGCTATTGCTTTAAGACAAGGAGGCTCTACAGCAGCAGCTGCACTTACCATCGACGGAATTCGTATTGGCGCCACTTGGGCTGACGCCATCGGTTTTAATGGTGTTATTACGGCTCCAGTTATTGCTTCAGGTACAACCACCAACATTACTTCTAATTCTTCTACTTGTGCTGGAAATGTTACCTCTGATGGTGGCTCACCGGTTACTCAAAGAGGTATTTGTTACGGATCCGCTGCAAATCCTGACACCTTAGGGTCTAAAGTAGTTGTTGCAGGTACTGTGGGTACTTACACTGGTGACATTTCAGGATTAACTTCCGGTACATTATATCATTACAGAGCTTACGCTATTAACACCATGGGAGTTTCTTATGGTGCAGATTCTACTTTCAGCACCGTAACCGGCGCTGTGGCTCCTATTGTTTCTACAGGGGCTATTTCTTCTATTTCTACAGCAACTGCTGTTGCTGGAGGTAATGTGGTTAATGATGGAGGTTCTACGATTTTACTTAGAGGTTTATGTTTTGGTACTGCTTTGAATCCTGATACTTCCGGAACTAAAGTGGTCATTTCCGGAACCACAGGTATTTATTCAGGAAATTTAACAGGCCTAACAGGTGGTACAGTTTATCATGTGAGAGCTTTTGCTATAAATGCCATTGGTATTTCTTATGGAGCAGATGTTAATTTCACAACCCTTATTGCAGGTATCCCTATTGCTAATATTGCTGCATTAAGAGCTCAAAATGCGGACAATTCTACCGTTTATAATTTAACCGGTGAGGCCGTACTTTCATTTAAGCAAGCTTACAAAAATGAAAAATTTATTCAAGATGCTACCGGAGCCATCATGATTTATGATGCAGTTCCAGCTACCGGAGTCATTACTACTGTTTATAACATTGGAGACGGAATTACAGGCATTAAAGGTAAACTTCAAAACTATTTTAATCAACTTGAGTTCATTCCTATTTATGATCCAGGTCCTGCCACCTCTACCGGAAATACTTTAGTTCCTTTTGTGGTAACAGCAACGCAAATGTACGATTCAGTTTTCATGTTCCCTCATCAATCACAGCTAATTAAAATTACCGGAACTTCTTTTGTTGATGCTAATGGTACTGCAAAATTTGGTGTAGGTAAAAAATATAAATTGTCTCAAACCGGTGCACCTACCGATTCCTTATTCTATTGTAATTTTTATGATGCAGATTATTGTGCTACTGCTACTGCAATGGTTGTTCCTGTGGGATCCGGTGACATTACAGGTATTGCAATCTGGAGCAAAAGCAGATATTATATTACCGCCCGTGATAGAAACGACATTAGCTTGTTGAATGGTGTAAATGAATTAGATGCAAATAAAATTGATATTTATCCTAATCCTTCAGAAAATATATTTAATGTAAGCATCCCAAGCGGAATAATTGCTGAAGTAAACACCTATTCGGCAACCGGTGAAATCGTTTTTAGAAAAACCACCAATGAATCCTTGGTTGAAATCGATATGTCAAACCAACCTTCCGGTATTTATGTAATTCAGGTGAGAGATGTGAAAAATGGAATTTCAAGAAATGTAAAAGTTATAAAGAAATAGTCATATTTAAATTATGTAGAAAAGCTGTCCTAATTGGGCAGCTTTTTTTTTAGTTTATTTGCCTATATTTGCCTTACTTTTTTTTATTCTTACTCCTTAACAAAATCAACTAGCTAAAAAATATAGTTATCAAATGCAGTGTTGGATTAATAACTCTTTAATACTTATCCTCAGTATTGTTTTTCTTTTTGCAACATCTATAGTAATTATCCTTATGTTTAAGTTGAAAAAGACACAACAAGAGCTAAGGATTGCTAATCGAAGTTTTAGGGAAAAGCAAATGGAACTTGAAAGCCAAGCTAGAATACTTAAGGAAATCGAGAATGCTGCTGGCACACATAAAAATGCATTAGAAGAAACCAATAAACATTTGGCTTCTCAAACCATGATACTTTCACATTTTTCAAGCTTTTTGTCTGAAGTCAGAAGCCAATTATATGAATTGAATTATACTACTGAAAAGACCGAAAATAAAGAGCAGTTAAAGAAAATTATCAGTTCGATTGGTTATCAAATTAATTCAAAAAGCTGGAATGAATTTCAGCAACAATACTTAAACTCTAGCGAAGAGTTCCTTACAAAGTTAATACAAGCCCACCCCAATCTTACATCAGGCGAAAGAAGATTGTGTGTCATGTTGCGAATGAATTTAAGCATCAAAGAAATCTCTGAGCTCACCATGCAATCTGCACGAGCTATCGAAATGGCACGCCACCGACTGAGAACAAAATTTGGTATAGAAAGAGAAGAAAACCTCTTAGGTTATCTGGCAAAATTCAATTAAAAAAGCCGTGTTTTTTTATGTTTTTATAAAAAACGATGAGAAAATAGCATTTTGTAACAAAAAGTATTCAATCCATAGTAATTTTCTTAAGCGGCAATAGAGTTTTCAAGTAGCCTTTAGTGATTATTTGTTACTTTCATTTATTTCTTGTAAGAATTATTCAAATTCAAGAATTTTATCATTGTCTAATTTGCAAATGATACTAGCCTCTTTTGCGAGAATACGTGTAAAAACGAATGGTCTAATGGGGCTAAAATACAATTATTCGGTACTTTAAGCCTTAAATTGATTTGTAGTAAAATAAGCATGTAAATATACGCGAGCTGCGTAGTAATATTTACAATATCCCTCGGAAGGAAATATGATTTTTGTGAAAGAAAATTGATTTGTGAAGTTTTTGTGAAGTTTTTAGACGTAAAATTTTGTGCTATTTATTTTTTCAGCATATACTTTTATGCATAATTAATTTTTGTTTTTCTCAATCTTAATAATACAAATTCAGAATGGTAAATAAATATGCTTTCTCATTTCATATATACTCATATTTATTTTCATTTGAGTTTTGCATAAAGGCTAATTAATAAAAGCTATGAGTATCGATGATTATATAAACTCGAAAGAAAATTTGGCTAAGGAGACAAAATCTGAGGAAGATTCTTTAATGAAATTTTTTTCAGTTAAAAGGTTCCTTGAAGTTCTATTCATTTATAAATGGCTATTCCTGATTATTGTGTCGTTGTTTTTGGTAGGGTCTATTGTTTTTTGTTTATATCAACCCAAATATTATCAGTCTGATTACGAAGTTTTTTATAATGAATCAGTTAAGGAGATCGTTGAGTCAAGCATTAAATTGACAAAAACCAGTTTTGATAAAGATTTTTGGTTAAGTACCATGAAATCGGATGAAGTTACTCAGCTTACATTAAAGAATTCCGGATTACCCTATAATACTGCAATTATTGATAGGATGATAAAAGTTGAAATGGTTGAAAAGAAAGATAAGCAAATTCCAACCTATAAAGTGACATTAACTTCTAAAAAGTCTGAAATAATTCCAATAATAATTAAAGCATATGTTCAAGCACTCAATGATATTCTCATTAAAACTCAAGAGCAAAATTCCGAAAAACTGGTTTCTTTTTTAAATGGACAAATAAATGATAATACAAATAAATTAAATGTCATTGACAATGAAATTTTACAAAAGGGCGTAAAATATATAGATAAAAAATTTGATTATCAAAAGCAATCCACCGATCTTGAAGAATTCAGGAAACAATTATTGAACTCTCAAATTGAACTATCTTCTGTAAAAGCGGCTAAACAACGATCAGAACAAGAAATAGCAAAACTGGATGGTACAATAATCAATGAAGCATCCTATTCAGAGCCACTTAAAGTTCAATTGATGAATTTGCAAGTAGAGTTGGCAAAAGCACTGACCAAAAACAGAGAAGATCATCCGGCGATAAAATCCATTCGTGACAATATTACCCAAATAAATGGCATGATTAGAGATAGTCTCCAAGAAAAACTTGCCATTAAAAACATTGTACAAAATCCTCTTAAAGCTCAATTAATGAGTAAGTTAATGGAGTTGCAGATTACTGAAATTACTTTGGAAACAAAGATTCTTTCTCTTTCATCAGTTATTGGGGATTTTCAATCTAAAATGCTTCCTGATTCGAGCGATGAAAATTTACAAAAACTATCCAGAAGCCGAGAAATTATTTTTTCTACCATTAATCTATTAAACACAAAGCTTATTGAAGCACAATCCGAATCTCAAGGATCACTTTGTAGATTTGTTATCGTTAACGATGTTGAAGTACCCACTACCCCTGCAAGCAAAAGCTGGTATTTTTATGTTTTGCTTGGCATTTTGGCTGGTTTGTTCGCAGGAACTGGTGCTGTTTATCTCTATGATCAATTAGACAATAGAATTAAGCTCACTGACGATTATGAAAGATTCTATTCATTTCCATTATTAGGTTGTCTTCCTTTTGTGAAAAATCCAACCAAAATAGAAAGTACGCCGCAACAGAAAAATTACAACTTGTATAATATTCAGGATACAGAAAAGATAGTAACCAATATCAAACAAATTTTAAAGTTTACGGATAAAAAGACCTTCGCAATTGCAAGCCCAATTAGAGGGGAAGGGAAAACCCATGTAAGCATTGAAATTGCTAAAGCATTAGCTAAAAAGAGAGTAAAAGTGCTTCTGATAGACTCAGATTTTTATGCACCAAGACTTTCCGGAAATTTACCAATACAAACAGATAAAGGTTTAACCGATTATATATGCAATAATTGCCAAGTTGAGGAAATAATAAATCATTCCCAGTACAGTAATTTGGATTTCATTTACTTGGGAGATAATGAATTGTCATCTGAAATTACTTATGAAAATAAAAGATTCTCAGAGTTGCTTAATGAAATGAAAGCAATATATGACATTGTATTATTGGATACTCCGGCTTTTTTATTTATTCCTGATGTCATAAACTTGTTTGACAGCATTGAAGGTATTATAACTGTTATTAAATTGAATTATACAACTCGGAATTCATTAAATAAATTCCTTGCAGATTTACGCCTAAATGTGCATAAAAATGTAGGTGTTATTGCTAATGGTCAAAAAATAAACCTTATAACCAAGTATAAAAGCAAATACTATTATAAGAAAAAGTATAACACAAGTGACGATAATAAATTGATTTCGCTAATTAAGAAAACTAAAATTGCTTCTTAAACATAAATAGAGTAAGAGAAAATGAAAAGGTTTGATTTACATACAAAAAGTAACTATTCACAATTGACTCAGCGCAAGTATCGAGTTAGAAAAGTCTATTTTTGGGTAGGTCTTTCTTTAGTTGCATTTTTCTTAATCTTCAGAGTGTATGTTTATCCATTTTTAATTGCTGAAACATCAAAAGAATTTATTAATGTTGCCATTTGTGGAGAAGTTCAGCACCCGGGGATATATCAAATACCGGAGGGTGCTGATTTAGCTTTATTAATTAAAGTTGCGGGTGGGACTACCGATAAGGCAGATTTTAAAAAAATAAACATTGAAACTGTTGTTAAAAACGATTCAGTATATTATATTCCTGCAAGAATAGATGTAAAGAATGAGATTTCACTAAAAAATGCCTTGATAAGTTTGCAGAAGGATAGTTTTAATTACTTATCAAGCCAACTATTAAAGAATTATCCTATTGAAAATGAAATTAAACAAACTTCATTCTTGTACATCTGTTTTCCGGCAATCTTCCTCCTTGTTAATTATGTTCCTGAAATAGAACGAATTAGTATTACTCAAATTCCCCACTCATCAGTCTTTTTATCTAATTCTTATCGATTGATTGATCTTTTTTTAACACTGGGGATTGATCCGACGATAAATATGTTAGAAAAGCGAATGGGGCAACGAATTCCATTTTATTTAATACAAGATAAATTTTCTATAATCGATTTAATTGATATGATTGAGGGTATTGATATATCTATTGATGCTCCTTTTGCAGAAGCTGCGAAAATTAAAGCCGGATTTGGACATTTAAATGGTGAGAAAACATGGGAATTTATTCGTTTTATTGATCTTAAAAGGATTAAGAAAGATTATTCTATTGAAAAAAAGCATGAAGACATTTCTGATAAAAAACCCGAAATCAAGCCTTCGGAATGGCAATTAGCTTATGAAATGAGAAACCAACGGGTTAGAGCTGTTTTAAAATCTATGCGTTCGTCTTTTTCCAAACTCAATAAAGTAACACAAGCTGATATTATTTACAAAATATCTAAAACATTTGAAACAAACATGAGTTTTACTTCGCTTATTAGTTTATATACCAGCATGTTAGGATCAACTCATTTTTCCTATGGTACTTTACCCGGCTATTATAATAACGAAGGCAATAACTTGTATTATTACCCTGATGTCCCTTCGTATCGATTATTGCAGCATCAACAAAATAAAGATGCTTTGCAAAAAACGGAAAAAGAACAACAAATTGTATATTAATATAATGGAATATAAAATGAATAAAAAGTCAATCATATTAATTTCGAGTTTTTTGTTTTCATTTTTTTATACATACTCCCAGAGCTCAAATTATATTATAGAAAAAGGGGATAAGATTGATATTATGGTTATGGAGCACCCTGAATTTTCAATAAGTGAAATTATAGTGTTACCTGATGGATTTATTCAATATCCAGGGTTGGGTAGCATTAAGGCTGCAGGCATGAGCTCCCAAGTATTAACAGATTCCTTACAAAAGTCCTTAGAGAAATATGTAGTGAACCCAATGGTGTCAATTTTTATAAGAAAGATTCAAAATCAAATGCTAAATGTTTTTGGACACGTTAATAAGCCCGGCCAATATCAGCTTTATGATAAAGTAAGCATTTTCACAGCCATAAGTATGGCAGGCGGTTTTAAAAGTCTTAAAAATGTTAAGAGTATTCTAATTATAAGAGCGAATAAAACTACTGAAGAAATAAAAATTAAAGATTATTTGAGTGTAGCAATTTGCGACAAGGAAGTTCCTATGGTAAATGCAGGAGATATTTTATATGTTAAGGAACCAAAAGAAACCAATTGGTCGAAAGTGAGTTTCTTTTTTACTTTAATTTTTGGTCTGACAACATTGGCAAAACTATTTCTATAATTAAATATAAAACAACAATGAATGAAACAATGAATACTATAATTAATAACTTTAAAAACAACAAAGCATGAAAAAGAAAAGAAGAACATTTATGTTAAAGCCGATATTGTTGCTGTTAATAGCAGAATTTATCGCTTATTCCGGCTGGAGTCAAATTGTTGCATACGATTTAACCTCAAGTAATGCAGCTACAGCCGGTATTGCTGCTAATTACCCGGGTCAAGGTAAAGTCATGAATATTAGTGGATTGACTTCTTCCGGATTTTCAACGTCCAATGGGCATACTTGTTATGCTTGGAATTCTGTTGGAAACGACTCGTGGGTAACTTCCTCATTTAGCACCGCAGGTTATATTAATATCACCGGTTCGGCACAGATGAAAGCCAATACAGGTGTGGGACCGAGAGACTTTAAAGTGCAATATAGCTTAGACGGGACAACATGGCACGATGCATCCACAGGGAGTTCAATTTATTTAACGAACTCTTTGGTAACCTATAATTTTAAATTGCCGGTAGAGTGTGATAACAAAGCTAATATGTATGTCCGTTGGGTTCAAAATTCTGCTTATAATTTAAACGGAACCGCGCTAGGTACAGGTTCAACAGCAAATGCTTCTCTCAAGGGAGTATCAATTGCGGGAGATCCTTTTGCAGCTCCATCCACCCAAGCATCTAACATTTCAATTATTTCAGTAACTCCAACCACAATAAAAATTGGTTGTACTAATGGAAATGGGAATAATAGAATCATTAAAATAAACAATACCAATAGCTTTACAACACCTACAAATGATTATTATCCCACTGCAAATACCACTTATGCGGGTACGGGAGAACAAGTTATTTATAACGGAACAAATTCATCTTTAACTGTTTCTGTTCCCAATACAACAAATGTATATTGGTTTAGGGTATACGATTTCAATAAAATGGATAACTTAACCCGATACAAAACCGATACAGCCAGTTCTAATCCAAAGCAATGTAAGCTAGAATCAATTAACACACCAACATACACCAACATTAGATTGACTCGAGCTACTTTAGGGGCCAACATAGTCACTCCAACTACCGGGACTATTTCAGAAAGAGGAATTTTTTGGAGTACAACGAGTCCTGTGGATGAAACAAGCAATCTGGTTTCTGTAACTTCTAACTTAGGCGGCGTCTACACCATTTCAAATATTGATGTTGATAGAGGTACCACAATTTATTTTAAGGGATATGTTACCAATGAATCCGGCACTATCATGTCTGAAGAATCAAGCTTTTCTAATATTCCAATTTTCACGGGTACAGGAAATTGGGAGACAGCAGCCAGATGGAATGTTCAAGAAGTTCCAGGAAATATGGGTGATCAAACTTATGGAAGTATTGATGATAACCCAATAATTAATGGAAATTGTACTTTAACTTCGGAAAACAGTGTTACAGACTTAACCATAAACAGCGGTAGTGGTAAATCTTTGACGATAAACCCAAATGTGACCTTCGATGTTATGGGAGTATTGACTAACAGCAATGATACTAGTGGACTTGTTATTAAGTCAGATGCATCAGGCACTGGTTCATTAATCCATTTCTCTAATGATGTAAGCGGTATTGTGGAAAGATTTATTAGTGGAACTAGTAATCTACTTGCCAAAAAATATCATTTAGTATCAGTGCCAATAAAAAGCGCTACATATTACTCAGGTGTATGGCTTGATTCTTATTTGTTCACGTACAACGAAAATGCTAATACATGGTACTATTGGAATTCGCCTACAGGAAATACTTTACAAAGCAAGGTAGGAGCCATGGTGTTTTATCCTAATTGGGGCGCAACAACGAGTAAAACATATCGCATTGGAGGGCAATTAAATAATGGAAGTTATTCGCCTACCGTAGCCTATACCGGAAGTAATTATGGCTATAATTTAGTGCCTAATCCATATCCAAGTGCCATTGATTGGGAATCAGTAAGTGGTTGGACCAAAACGAATATAGGTAACGTAATTTGGGGCTTCAATTCTACCAATGGAAGTTATGGATCATGGAATGGAACAACTGGAACAAATGGAGTAACCAATATCATCCCAGTGGGACAAGGATTTTTTGTTTTAGCTAATGGCAGCAATCCGGTTTTATCTATGGATAATAATGTCCGCTTGCATGATATTACCACTCCTTTTCTTAAATCGAACAAAAGCGCTGAACAGAACATTTTACACATTACTGCAGCAGGTAGCCTTGGAAGAGATGAGATAGCAATTCAACTTGCCAATAACGCAACTACTCTTTCTACTGACAATTTGGATGCAATAAAATTTGTTGGATCAATGTATGTTCCTGAATTTTCATCTTTTACCAATGATGATCCCAATTTGCTTTCGATAAATGCCCTTCCAAATACCCCAGGGGTATCTGTTGTTCCATTTCACTTTGAGTTAAAAGCCAATGAACAAATTACTTTTACCGCTACTGGAATGAATTCATTCAGCTCGGGCACTACATTAACCTTAGAAGATCAATTGCTTAATATATTTACAGTTTTAAATTCAACGGCTACTTATCAATTTTCCCATGATACTTTAGATTCCCATAATCGTTTTAGACTTCATATTGGGAATACTGTGGGGGTTAACAGCCCGTCTAATAACCTCAAAGGGAATGCCTAGGTATTTGATAATACT
>CAZJBB010000007.1:0-37179 GCA_964543995.1 uncultured Bacteroidales bacterium | reverse complement strand
ATCTTCATGACCCTTATCTTATGAAAGGGATGAAAAGTGCTATTGACAGAATAATAAGCGCTTTAGACAAAAAAGAGAAAATATTAGTGTATGGAGATTATGACGTGGATGGTACTACAGCTATTGCCTTGGTTTATAGTTTTTTGGCAAAGTACACTTCCTCTTTAGAGTTTTATGTACCGGACAGATACGAAGAAGGCTATGGAATATCTTTTAAAGGGGTTGAATTTGCTCATGAAAACAACATTTCACTTATCATTGCTCTCGACTGTGGAATTAAAGCTTTTAAGCAAGCAGAATATTCTAAGTCTTTTGGAATCGATTTAATTATCTGCGACCACCATTTGCCTGATGATGTTCTGCCGGAAGCTTACGCCATACTCGACCCAAAACAAAAAGACTGTCCATATCCTTATGATGAGCTTTCCGGTTGTGGAGTTGGGTTTAAACTGATCCAGGCTTTGGCAATTAGAAAAAACATTCCTTTCGAAGAGTTGCATCCCTGTTTGGATTTGGTTGCTGTAAGTATTGCTTCTGATATTGTGAGTATTACCGGTGAAAATAGAATTTTGGCTTATCATGGTTTAAAATTAATTAATACCCAGCCTCGCCCGGGAATTATTGCCGTTCTCATGTTAAGCAATTTGATTAAAAAGGCTACAAACACTGAAACAGAAATAAAATATGTTCATTCTCGTGAATTTAGCATCAGTGATTTGGTATTTTATGTGGGTCCCCGAATTAATGCTGCCGGAAGAATGGAAACGGCAAGAAGTTCGGTAAACATCTTATTAAGCAAAACCATAGAAGAAGCGATTAAGTTAGGTGAAACCATTGACAACAATAATACTGAACGTAAAACCTTAGATTCATCCTCTACAACGGAAGCCGTTCAAATGATACAACATGACGAAGCTTTATTAAAAGCTAAATCAACAGTGGTTTTCAATCCCAATTGGCATAAAGGGGTTATTGGGATTGTTGCTTCCAGGCTTACTGAAACTTTTTACCGCCCTACTATTGTTTTTACTCAATCGAATGGCTTAATTACCGGTTCTGCTCGTTCCGTTAAAGATTTTGATATATATGCCGCAATTGATGCTTGCAGCGACTTACTCGAACATTTTGGCGGCCATAAATTTGCC
This sequence comes from uncultured Bacteroidales bacterium, assembly GCA_964543995.1. Classification (GTDB taxonomy): domain Bacteria; phylum Bacteroidota; class Bacteroidia; order Bacteroidales; family CAIXTV01; genus CAIXTV01. The sequence goes on along the minus strand of CAZJBB010000007.1, from coordinate 36,034 downwards.
GCAGGTTTATCTTTAAAACCTGAAAATTTTGATGCTTTTGCAAAAAAATTCGAAGAAATAGTGGCTATTAATATTAAAGACTGTCAGTTGACACCGGAAATAGAAATTGACCAAATATTAAAACTTTCTGATATCGATTCCAAATTTTATCGAGTATTAAGTCAATTTGCCCCCTTTGGACCGGGGAATATGGCTCCAATTTTTGAAACCCGTGGTGTTATTGATGCCGGATATACTAGAATTGTGGGTTCAAATCATCTGAAATTGTCCATTTACCATCCCACCATTTCGAGTTCTCCGTTTGCCTGCATTGCTTTCCACCAAGCAAAATATTTTCCTCAAATCGAAAAAGGAACTTCTATCGATGTTTGTTACCATTTAGAAGAAAACGAATGGAATGGAAAAACATCTACCCAACTTAATATTAAAGACATTCGCATTCCCAGTATGGATTGTGAAGAAATTGATTAAGGAATTTCGGATAAATTTTAAATTGTTCTTCTGTGAGAAATGTATACACTATTAAGTTTATAAGAGTATTCTGTAAATTTTAAAATCCTTAAACATAGAAAAAGAATAGCTGTATATTTGCCGAAACTTTATCTGATATGAAAAGATTCATTTCCACCTCCTTTTGTATTTTGGGACTTTGGTTAATAACAACACCTGGCCTTTCTCAAAAAGTAGATGAAAAACTAATTAAAAAAAGCATAGAATACTTGGCTTCGGAAGCCTTGGGAGGAAGATTGCCGGGGACTCAGGGTGATTCTCTTGCAGCAAATTTTATTCGTTCCGAATTTGTGAAATCAGGCATCCGCTTGCTGGGAGAAAATGGGTTCCAACGATTCGATATCATTACTGACATTAAAGCAGGTTCCAAGAGTTTCTTTTTCTATCCCAATCTTGACCTTAAGCTTTTTACCGATTTTACACCTGTTTCTTTTTCTAAAAATGATCATTTTATAGGAGGTTCAATTTTCGTAGGTTATGGATTCGATATTAAAACCGATAGTTTGATATGGAATGATTATGAAAATAAAGAAGTAAAAGGCAAATGGGTTATCATTTTAAGAGGGGAACCCGATTTGGATAATCCCAAAAGCAAATATCATGATTTCAGTTCCGATAGACAAAAAGTACTGACAGCCAAGGATAAAGGAGCCGGTGGCGTAATTCTGGTGAATCCGGTTTCTATAAGCAGAACCGATGACTTAATGAAGCTTTACTCCGATCATAATTTTTCTGATGCGGGAATTCCTGTGTTAAATATTACTCGTAAAGTGGCCAACGTTTTAATAAAAGCCCAAGGAATAAAGATTGATTCTTTAGAGAAAACATATAATACCAATAAAAAGCCCCTTTCTTTCGAATTGCCTGAAAAAATTGACGCATCGGCTGAACTCATTCTAACCAAAGTAAAAACCTATAACGTATTGGGTATGATTGAAGGCTCTGATCTATTATTGAAGAATCAGTATATTGTGATTGGTGGACATTACGACCATTTAGGCTTGGGAGGAGTGGGTTCGTCGAGTCGCATGCCGGATACCGTAGCCGTACATTACGGTGCCGATGATAACGCTTCTGGCGCCAGTGGGGTTATTGCCTTAGCAGATGCATATCAGAAATTGAAAGTAAAGCCCAAACGCAGTATTATTTTCATCGCTTTTGGTGCCGAAGAAGAAGGTCTGTTGGGTTCCAGCTACTTTGTTAAAAGTCCTGTGGTAGACCTAAAAAACATTGTTAGCATGTTGAATTTCGACATGATAGGCCGTTTGAAATCAGACAAACCAACTGTTTCGGTAAGCGGCTCCGAAACTGCCCTGGAATTCAAAGAAATAACCTCAAAACACACAGTTTTCAATAATATTAATATCAAATATTCGCCCGATGGTTATGGTCCTTCCGATCATGCTACTTTTTTCGGAAAAAAAATTCCGGTATTATATTTTACCACCGGTGTGCATACTGATTACCATACTCCTCTTGACCATCCTTCTAAAATTAACTATACCGGCTGCGCTAATGTGTTGGATTTTTCGATTGAATTATTGAATGACATCATCAATTTACCGGGTAACATCACCTACAACCCTGATAATGTCACCTATGCTGGAACCAATAACCGTTCGGCATTAAAAGTAACCTTTGGAATAATTCCTGATTATACTGGTGCCAGTTCGAATGGGCTTTTGGTTGAAGGGGTCAAAAAAGATGGCCCTGCCCATAAAGGCGGAATCGAAAAAGGAGATGTTATTACCGCTATTGAAGGTAAAAGTGTAGCCAATATATATGAATATATGGCAAGACTGCAGCAATTGGAGCCAGGCAAAACCGTTACTGTGGATATTGACAGAAACGGAAATAAATTGGTTTTACTGATTAAATTGTAATCAGAATTTTTAGCATCCTTTTTTTACTCCAAGTCCAGTAATATATTCACAGGATTTTTCCCTTCGAAAAGCATTCCATATGGGTTTTCAATCAATTCTTTCACTTTTAATAAAAATCCTACCGAATCTCTTCCATCAATCACTCTGTGGTCATAGGATAATGCAACGTACATCATAGGTTGAATTTTAATTTCACCATTTACTGCAACCACTTGATCTACAATATTATGCATTCCTAAAATTCCACTTTGTGGGGGATTGAGTATGGGTGTTGAAAAGAGGGATCCAAAAACGCCTCCGTTCGTTATGGTAAAAGTACCTCCGGTCATTTCCTCTAAAGTAATGCTTTTGTCGCGGGTTTTTCCTGCAAGTTCTTTTATTTTTAATTCTAATTCAGGAATACTTAAACTTTCGGCATTTCGTATAACCGGAACCATTAATCCTTTTGGGGTGCTCACGGCTATGCTGATATCGGTATATGAAGGTATTACCAATTCATTACCATCGATATATGAATTGACTTCAGGATACAACCTAAGTGCTTGACTGCAAGCCTTGGTAAAAAAAGACATAAAACCAAAAGAAGCCCCATGTTTTTCTTTAAAAGCTTCAATATATTTTTTCTTAATTTCAATCACCGCCGACATATTAATAATATTGAAAGTGGTGAGCATGGCCGTTTGATTTTTCACCGAAACCAATCTTTCGGAAAGCTTAAGTCGCAACATAGACAGTTTGCGCCTTTCTACTTCTCGAGAAAATGCATGAGGGGCTTTCGGTAAATCAGGAGCCTGTTCAAGCGCAGCTTTTATATCTTTGCTCCTGACTCTTTGTTTCCCTTGAGTTAATAAAGCGTCTTTCGATACCTGAAATTCATCCATAACCTTTCTTGCCTGAGGCGTAATAATGACGTCCCTTTCGGAAAGTGTTGCCGCTTTAGTTTCCTTAACTGGCATAGTTTCTTTAGTCTCCGGTTTAATTTCTGATCTTTCCGGTTTCTCTGCTGTAGTATCAATAATTGCCAATATTGCACCTACTTTTAAAGTGTCACCTTCATTGCACATAAGCTCAATGGAGCCCGAAGCGGTAGCAAAAATACTTAAGGTCGCTTTGTCAGAATCCACTTCGGCAATGGGAGCGTCTTTTTCCACATATTGCCCATTTTCGAACATAAAACGGATAAGTTGAACTTCGGTTATTGATTCACCCGGACTTGGGACTTTTACTTCTTCTTTCATAATAAAATATTTCTTTGAACCTTATAATGTTCTTTGTTATTAAATGTTTATTGCTTTTTCTATAATTTCAATTTGCATGTTCTGATGTAAAATAAATGAACCGGTTGCCGTACTTCCGCTTTCAGGACGAGCAATAATTTCAATATCGAAAGCACTCATCTTTCTACAGAAAAAATATGCTGCTCCCATATTGGCAGGCTCTTCTTGCACCCAGGCATGTTTTTTTGCATTGGGATACATCTCAATCACTTCTTGAATTTTTTTCATTGGAAAAGGATATAACTGCTCCAATCGAACCAATGCGGTTTCATTATTCTCAACTTTTTTTCTTTGATCCAACAAATCGTAAAATATTTTTCCCGTACAAAATACAATTTTTTTGACCTTTTCTGCTTCTAAATTGAAATCCGGAATGATTTCTTGAAAGCGTTTGTCCGAAAAATCCTCAATCTCAGATACGCAAGCCGGATGCCGCAATAAACTCTTTGGCGTAAAAACCACTAAGGGTTTCCGGAAATTTCTTTTCATCTGACGACGCAATAAATGAAAATAATTAGCCGGAGTACTGCAATTTGCTACCTGAATATTCAGGTGAGCACACAATTCGAGATATCGCTCCATTCTTCCGCTGGAATGTTCGGGGCCTTGCCCTTCGTATCCATGTGGAAGTAACATTACCAACCCACAGGAAACATTCCATTTTTCTTCGGCACTTGATATAAATTGGTCGAAAATAATTTGGGCTCCGTTTGCAAAGTCACCAAACTGAGCTTCCCAAATATTCAAGGTATTGGGCGAAGCAAGGGCAAATCCGTATTCAAATCCCAAGACACCATATTCCGACAACAAAGAGTTATAAACCGAGAATTTAGCTTGCCCTTCTCTTAAATGATTCAATGGAATAAATTTTTCTTCGGAATCCTCCACATTAACTACAGAATGCCTTTGTGAAAAAGTCCCTCTTTCAACGTCTTGGCCACATAATCGTACCGAAAAGTTCTCATCAAGTAATGAGCCAAATGCCAATAATTCTGCCATGGACCAGTCAATCTCATTTTTATTAAACACCATTTCTCTTCGATCTGACTGTAATTTAACGATTTTGCGAAAAAACGGTTTTTCATCAGGCAATAAACATAACTTTTCCGTAATGTTTTCAATTTTTTCTTTAGTGAGGGTGGTGTCAGGATTATTACCAAATTCCTCTTCAGAAGGATGAATAAACCCCTCCCATTCCTGATTTAAAAAGGAAGTAACCTCAACTTTAGACAGCTTTTTAGCTGCATCAAAGCCTTGTTCCATTTTTTCGTTAAAATCTTGATTGAGTTTCGCTATTTGGTTTTCCTGAATATTGGTTTCTTTGCTTAGTTTGTTAATATAAATGGCTAAAGGGTTTGGATGTTTTTCAATGATTTTATAAAGAATGGGCTGAGTGTACCTGGGTTCGTCGCTTTCGTTATGACCATATCTCCTATAACCCAGTAAATCAATAAATACATCCTTATTAAACTTCTCTCTAAACTCCATAGCCAATTCAACAACATATACCACGGCCTCAACATCATCTGCATTGACATGGAAAATAGGCGATTGAATTATTTTTGCTACATCAGTGCAATATACACTTGACCGGGCGTCGAGGTAATTGGTGGTAAATCCAATTTGATTATTTACCACCAAATGAATGGTTCCTCCAATGAAATGGGCCGGCAGTTCCGACATTTGCAAAATTTCGTAGACGATTCCTTGTCCGGCCACAGAAGCATCTCCATGGATTAATATCGGTAAAATATGAGGGCGTCTGTCTGGAGGCTGGTTTTCAGCACGGGCTCGACAAATCCCCATCACCACCGGATTTACGGCCTCAAGATGAGAAGGATTTGGGGTTAATGTTAATCTAACCGATCTGTTATTTTTTGTTTGACGAACTGAAGTATGTCCGAGGTGATATTTAACATCTCCAAGAATACTATGCTCAGTATATTCCACCTTTTCAAATTCATGAAGAATGTTCTCCACCGGTTTATGAAGTACGTTTGCTAAAACATTTAGCCTGCCACGGTGGGGCATTCCAAGAATAATTTCATCGCAACCCAATTCCGACCCTTTTTCTATTATGGCATTCAATGCTGGAATAAGTGATTCTGCTCCATCTAAGGAAAAGCTTTTTTGTCCGGGATATTTTTTATGCAAGAATTGCTCAAATAATACTGCATCATTTAGTTTTTCCAAAATATACCGTTTCTTACTTTCATCAAATACAGGAGTGTTTTGTTGACTTTCCATTTTTTCCTTGAGCCATTTCTCAATTTCCGGTTTCCGTATGTAGGCGAATTCCACACCAACAGATTCACAATAGGTTTTTTGCAACTGTTTTACGATATTACTGAGTAAGGTGGTGCCTATACCAATTTCTTTTCCGGCATGAAAAGGTTTATTAAGATCATTTTGAGTTAAATCAAAATTCTCAATATCTAAAGTGGGTAAATACTTTCTTCTGGTTCTTACGGGATTGGTTTTAGTAAATAAATGTCCCCGCTGACGATACCCATTTATTAAATTTATCACTTTAAACTCCTCATTGAAAAGTGTTTGGCTTCCATTTGAAAAGTCTGTTTTAGAAAATTCGAAACCTTCAAAAAACTTTCTCCAGCCAAATTCCACTGAATTGGGATCTGATACAAATTGTTTATATAACTCTTCAATTACAGTTGGATCGGAATTATTTAGAAAAGACAGATTACTCATAGGCAAAATAATTAAATTCAAATTTTTTGTTCATGGTGGTAGTTACAAAAATATCAATATTAAAACAAAAAACTGTAGCTAAAGTTAAATGTTTTTTTTATTATTGTTTTTTAATATTTTTGCTAAAATTTATTACGAATGATTTTAACCAACATAGAAGTTTTTTTTCGAACCCAACGAGCGAATTTAAAAGAACTGATTTCTGATTCTAAAGTTTGGTTTTCAGATAAAAGGCATAAAAAATTATTTATAGCTTGTGCAGTAAATTCATTAACTGTATTCATTTTAGCCTATTTAATTTCTTATGTTACCCATCAGGTAATTACCATGTTCGTTGCTGATTCCTACCAAATCCCATCAATTATAAGGAACTATAAAATTGACTTTTTATTAAGCCCCTATTCGCAGCTTTGGAATGGAACCAGAGTTATCAATGTTACCAGTGCAGGTCCTGTGGTATCTCTTATTTTGGGCACTTTATTTTACAGCTTATTTATCCGAATAAAAAATCAACGAGGAATTTTAAAACTTCTTGTACTCTGGTTGTTTATTCACGAAATGAATCTTTTCTTTGGAGGTTTTGTTGCCGGTTTGGTTTCCAGTAAAGGATTTGGCTTAGTTTTCATGTGGCTCTACATGAATAAAATGGTGAAAATAATTTTAGCATTAATATTTATCTTTTTTATGGTGATGATAGGGTATTTTTCTTTTATAAAATTTTTATCGACAGCCCCAACTGTGAATTTAATTAAGAAAAATAATAGAAGGTACTTTATTATTGCTCAAGCAATTATACCTTGGATACTGGGCACTTTTTTACAGTTAATTCTTACCTTCCCTCATACACGTTTATACGAATTTACAACTTATTTGACATTAATCTTTTTTCTTACTCCTGTATTGTTTAACACTTCTGAAGGACGACGGCCGAAGGTTAGTGAGGAAAGATCTCCAACAAGTTTTAATTATACCTACATCATCATTAGTGTAGCTGCAGTTATATTTTTTAGAGTTGTATTTGGAATTGGGATTAAACTAACTCCCTCATTCTAAACATATATGAATGTAATCCAAAACGTTTTCGAATTATTTTCTCAGACCCGTAAACAATTTGCTGTATTAATAGATCCTGATAAATTTGAAGTTGCAAAATGTGACTCCTTATTTAAAGATGCTCAAGACGGATTTATTGACTATTTTTTTATTGGAGGGAGCTTATTAACCGAAGATTATTTAGATAAATGGATTGATATAATTAAAGCCAATACAGAGGTTCCTATTGTTATTTTTCCGGGAAACACCCTTCAAATTAGTTCTAAGGCAGATGCAATATTGTTTTTATCATTAATCTCCGGAAGAAATCCTGAAATGTTGATTGGAAAACACATCATTGCTGCACCATACTTAAAATCTTCAACGCTTGAAGTCATCCCAACCGGATATATGCTGATTGACAGTGGAAGACAAACTACGGCTACTTATATGAGTAATACGCTCCCAATTCCGGCAGATAAAACTGACATAGCTGTATGCACAGCTATGGCTGGTGAAATGCTAGGGTTAAAAGTAATTTATATGGATGCTGGAAGTGGAGCTAAAAATCCGGTTTCAGAAAACATGATTCAAGAAGTGAAAAAGCAAATTTCTGTTCCTCTAATCATTGGGGGAGGTATTGACAACCCCGATAAAGCATATAAAGCCTGTAAAGCCGGAGCTGATATTATTGTGGTAGGTAATGCTATTGAGAGGGATCCATTCATCACTAAAAGTATTGCTACCAGTATTCAAACATTCCAATACTAATTCTTTTTCCTGTTCCAATTAATAATTATATTTATGAAAAAAATACTTCTTCTATTTGTACTGTGCGTTTCATTTTCCGTTTTAACTGCTCAGGTCAATAAAATCCAATTGGATAAAATTATGGCAGACAGAGGTTTGTATCCAAAGTCTTTGTCACAACTCCAATGGAAAGATAATAATGCGTTTACATGGGTGGCACAAAATGCCTTGGTTTCTGCAAGCATTGCAGAGGAAAAACCGGATACAATCTTAAAATTGAACGATTTACAAAAATCTCTTCCCGATAAATCTGAAAAAGAATTAAAAAAGTTTCCACAAATAAGTTGGACTGGAGTAAATTCTTTCATTTTTCAGTTCAAAACCAAATTATACCGTTATAATCTTGCTTCAAAGACCATAGAGATAATTACGACAATTCCCGAAAATGCCGAAAATATTGACATAGAAAAAACAAAACAGCATGTTGCCTTTACCATCGACAACAACCTATATCTATCTTCTCAAGACAAACAAATACAAATAACAAATGAAGGTACCGAAAGTGGAATTGTAAGTGGTAAAACTGTGCATAGAAACGAGTGGGGAATCAATAAAGGTACATTTTGGTCTCCAGCGGGAAATTTGTTGGCTTTTTACCGTATGGACCAAAGCATGGTTAGCGACTACCCCATTGTTGACGTCTCAACTCGCATTGCCACTTTGAAAAAGAACAAATACCCTATGGCCGGAATGAAAAGCCATGAAGTAACCCTTGGTGTTTATTCCTTATCCAGCCAAAAAACGATATTTCTTAAAACGGGTGAGCCTAAAGATCAGTTTCTTACTAATATTTCTTGGAGTCCCGATGAAAAATATATTTTCATAGCCGTCTTAAATCGGGGCCAAAATCACATGAAATTTAATCAATATGATGTTTCAACCGGTGAATTTGTTAAAACCCTTTTTGAAGAAAAAAATGATGCTTATGTGGAACCCTTGCATGAAGCATACTTTTTACCAGGTAATCCGACTCAATTTATTTGGCAGAGTCAAAGAGATGGATGGAATCATTTGTATTTATATGATATCCAAGGAAAACTCATTAAACAAATCACCCAAGGGAATTGGGTTGTTAGCAATTTTTACGGAACAGATCCAATATCAGCAAACGCATATATAAGCTGCACAAAGGAGAGTCCAATTGAACAAGCTTTGTATCAGGTAAGCCTAAAAAATGGAAAATTAACCTCTTTAAGCAATGTTGCCGGAACCCATACCGCTAAATTTAATCCCAATTTCAGCTATTGCATCGACCAATATAGTAATTTTTCCAGTCCGAACGAATACGTTTTGAAAACTAATACCGGTAAAACAGTAAAAAGTATATTTTCAAGTGAGAATCCGTTAAAAACCATAAACCTGCCAAAAACAAAAGTTTTCTCGATAAAAAATAATATCACCGATTTATATTGCCGAATGATACTGCCCCCCGATTTCGATTCTACCAAAAAATATCCTGTGATTGTTTATGTTTATGGTGGCCCTCATTCCCAGTTAGTTACAAACACTTGGCTAGGAGGTGGAAATTTATTTATGAACTATTTAGCACAAGAAGGCTATATTGTTTTCACCCTAGACAACAGAGGCACTTCAAATAGAGGGTTCGCTTTTGAGAGCTGCATTCATCGACAAGTTGGAACCTTAGAATTGAGCGACCAAATGAAGGGAGTAGAATTTTTAAAAAACCAGGTATATGTAGATTCTAATCGATTGGGTGTGGATGGATGGAGTTACGGCGGCTTCATGACTTTAAGCATGATGTTGAAAAATCCCGGAGTCTTTAAAGTGGCCACTTGTGGAGGTCCGGTCATTGACTGGAAATGGTACGAAGTGATGTATGGTGAACGATATATGGATACTCCTGAAGAAAATAAGGAAGGTTATGAGAACAGTTGCTTACTAAATTATGTAAAAAACCTAAAAGGCAAGGTTTTAGTGATGCATGGTACCGAAGATGAAACGGTTGTTTGGCAACACAGTTTAAGTTTCATTAAAAAATGCGTTGATGAAGGGAAATTGGTAGACTATTTTGTATTCCCCGGACATGAACATAACGTGAGAGGCTTAGATAGAACTTACCTATTCCGAAAATTGCTGGAGTATTATCAAGAGCATTTATAAGCTACTTTGGAACATAGAAATTTTACATTTCAATTATTCTCCGAATAGCTTATTAATAAGTAACTTATAGTAATTTCCTCTTTCTTCAAAATTTTTAAAAGCATCGTAACTCGCTGCAGCAGGAGACAGCAAACAAATACGTCCTTTTGCGGTATGTTTTTTAGCAATACGAACAATTTCTTCAAAGCTTTCAGAAGCAAATACATGGCTTGCTGTGCCTTTTTTTAATAGCATACCTTGAATTCTTTCACCGGCTTTCCCTGTGAAAATTAAATTAGGGATAGAAACTTTTTTCAAGTAATCTACTAAAATTGCATAATCAATACCACGGTCGAATCCCCCTAAAATCAAAGTATCAACATCTTTCAAGGTTTCTAGAGCTTGAATCACTGCTTCGGGAATGGTGGCTATTGAATCGTTATAAAAGGTGATGCCATCAAAATTTCCAACCCATTCTAAACGATGTTCCAATCCTTTAAAGGTTTTCAATGATGAAACGATAGCTTCATTAGATAAGCCTAAACCTCTTACCGCTAATATCGCTGCTTGAATATTGTAAAAATTATGGGCACCTTTTAAGTTCCATCCGGTGTCAATGGGTAATCTCCAAATCACTTCTCCGTTTCTATTGAAACAAAGGTCACTTTCCTGAATGCAACTTCCTGATGAGGTGGAATTGCTATTCGAAAAAAACAAGGGTTTTCCTAAAAAGCTTTTCTCAATATAGCTTTGCAACAGTGCGTCATCTCCATTATAAATAAAAAGATCGTCTTCGTTTTGATATTTTGCAATCATCAATTTTGCTTTCCAATAGGATTCCAAGGAGCCAAAATAATCTAAATGCTCCTGAAATAGATTCAAAACCACTGCAATATGAGGCGAATGATGAATATGTTCCAACTGATGAGCCGACATTTCGAAAACAATCCAAGATTCTTCAGTAATTTCGTGTATCCTATCAAATGGAGGAATCCCAATGTTACCCAATAACACTGCTTTTTCCCCTGACTCATTCAATAGGTGGTATATCAGCGAAGAAGTGGTGCTCTTTCCTTTAGTTCCGGTAATCCCTATGGTTTGTTTGTGAAAAGCCTTTAAAAATAATGAGGTTTGAGTATGCATTTTATCCCAAGGAATGGGAATATCTAAATGGCGCAAATTAACCCCGGGTGATTTGATGATAAAGTCGGAATCCTCCAAGGCTTCAAGGTATTTTTCTCCGGCCAAAACCTCAACACACTTATCCTCTGTTAAAAAGGCGTTTTTTGAGAGAATGTCCATATCGAAATCAGCAATTCTTAGCTTTTTTTCCGGGAAATAATCCCGTATGTAACGATAGGTTGATTTTCCTTCTCGTCCAAAGCCCAATATCAAAACCTTTTCTTTAGATAATATTTCCAAAAGCGGGGCAATCATACTAAAGCGGATTTTAACAAGTTTTCAAATTCAGGAAGCAAAAAATGTGTGGAGTCGAATTGGGTAAAAACTTCAGATGTAGATATATTGCAAAACTGCTGATATTGCAAGGTAGTTAAGTAATGCTTTAACAAATAGGGGAGATCATGAGGCCCTATTTGCTTCAACAGCATTTGTAACGCCCAATTTACCTCATCAGTTGTTCCTACACACTCAAAAGGTTTTACATCTGAAACGCCAATCAGTTCGTCGAAAAAAGTTCTTAAACCCGGCTTGTTAAGCAAATCGGAACCATATATTTCCAGCATTCGAACTTTTGAGATGAAAGGGGAAAGGAGAATGAAGGTGAAAAGACATTTTGAACAGTTTCCACACCAAACATCCGTTTTACTGCCCACATTGCAGCTTTTAAATACCCCATGGTATTTTTCAAACCTTGAAAACAATTTTGCAATCTGAATTTCAGATATGGGCCTTAGGAAGCTGAAATAGTTGGGGTCTTTACTGATATATGCCGCCACATATTCCCTGAAATCCTTTTCAAAAGTAAAAGACTTGGAGTATTGATGATTCACCTCCGAATTCAGCACCGTTGATTCGTTAGCACTTGATTCGTTCGATAATGCAATATGTCGTTTGCCTGACAAAACTGCACATAACAAGCTTACAAATCCCAATAATGCAGAAAAAGGTGTATGGCCGTTCAAATATCCTTTTGCATTTAATTCCAGCAACCTAGGGTCTATCTTACGATGAATTTCTATGAGCTTATCTCTTTCTAATTCAGCGGTTTCAATGGTTTGCAAACTGGCACCTCGTGGATTTAATATTAATGGAAATACTTTATAATTCCCTGATTTCATTAATTCCAAGGTAACAACAGAATCTTTTCCACCGCCAACAGGAACGATAACAGATTCATCAAAAGTATATTGGAGATCCTTTTGAAGCGGTGTTCCTAGGCTATTAATATTCACAAAATCATTAAGGGTGTTTTCAATTCCGTTTACATAAAAAAACTCCCCCAATCCGGAAAAATAAATTTTCTTCCACCACTGTATTTGGACTTCAGACAATTTATGGGGTTTAACAAGAATATCCGGTGAACAAGTGGCTTTCCAATAACTCACCAATTCCACCATACCGATATGAAAAACCAGATTTTCTATCATAGGATTTCCTTGAATTTCACCGGCATCTTTTAAAGCAAAAAACGGCTTTAATGGAATTTGTAGTTGAGGATTGAAGGCAATATCCTTGGTTGTAAAGCTAAACTCCATGTTTAGTATTCCTGCGGCAACAAAATAATCCATTCTTTCGTACGTTAACAAAGGATAATCTTCACGTAATTGAAGGTATTTTTCCTGACGAAATTGAATCATGATATTAAAATGGTATTATATTTGTCACCAATGAAAAGCTGTCAAAATTACGAAATAGAGACTGAAATAGACTAAAATTGGAAAAAAATGACACAGTTTGATAAATTAATTAAAATCAAAAGCAATAATGTCAAGCCTACAAGCGGAAAAATTTTGATTTCAGAACCTTTTTTAAATGATTTCTACTTTAGGCGCTCTGTAATTTTATTAATTGAACATAACAAAGAAGGCAGTTTCGGTATTATCGTAAACAAACCAATACAAATCAGTTTGAAGGAGGCCATTAAAGATTTCCCTGAGTTCGATACCCATATTTACTTAGGAGGCCCTGTAAAAACTGATCAGATTTTTTATTTGCATACTCAAGGTGAAGCCATCGAAGGAAGTCAAAAAATTACTGACGATGGAGTATATTGGGGAGGGGATTTAGAAATTGTCAAGGAATTGATTTCTGTTAAAGCAATAGAGCCAAAGGATATTCACTTTTTCTTAGGATATTCTGGTTGGGTTCCAAAACAGTTGGAAAGTGAATTAAAAACCAACTCATGGTTGGTTGCCAATACCTCAGCTGCAGAAGTTTTCAACCCACAACCCGAAACCCTTTGGAAGAATATTGTAAACCGCTTAGGAGAACCTTATGCCCTTTGGTCGCAGTACCCTTCCGACCCTAATTTGAATTAAAGGAATTCTTACTCAAAAACAACTATTTTAGAGTCCAAATTTAGGGTCATTTTTATTTGAATAGAATACAGAATCTACTTTTTATTATAATTGTAATCAACATTTTTCTTGCATTTTTCATTTAACGTAAGCTGTTCTTTCAGCTTTAAGGTGATTGCATTATACCCATTACTTTTAAAATCCAGTTTTTCTTCCTTGCTACAATACACGATTACAGGAATGCCTTTATCTGTTATCCTTATAGAAGCAATGCAAAGACTAAGAAAGCGAGTGACTTTAGATTGAGAGAACATATTTCCAAAATTATCATCCATAATTGCTTTATACTTTTCTAATGATTTTTCACCTCCTTTTTCCTCAAAATAAGAACAGTTTATAAACTCGACTTCATTCGTATTGAACTTTCTCATTGTTTCCCAATACAACGGATCCAATAAAAAAATGTCATTCCTTTTGCCTCCAATTGCAAAAAACTTTGTAGTAAAACGCTGTAAATCAAATAACTGAAGATAATAATTCATGTGGTACCTTTTCAGCGATGGCATATATATTGCCGTTTCGAAAGCAGCATTTTCCCTTTTAACCAAACTATCCACAATGCTAATCATGGCATTGCTGGTATCATGCCCGAATGAATTCACGGGCAAATCTTCGGTTCCAAGCCTAACATCCACCTTGAAATTGTTCATTACTAAAAGTTTTTTTTCCCCTTCAAAAGTTTTTAGCGATCCTTTTAGCACTTCTTCTGCATAAGCTCGATGCTTGACGATTGGGAATTCAAGGTATTTTAATAAAAACTTATTCATCTTCGCAGTATCACTGGAAAAGCTTAAAGCATTGGATAGAAGAAATTCATGATCACCGAGGGCTTCACTTAAACGACAATAGAACTCAAATGCTTGTTCATTGGTTTTAAATTTAACTTCTCCTGTCCAATAGAACCTGCCAAGGAGGGTATCGGCTTCTGCAGAACTCAAAGGGAGTACATTAAAATTAAACTTTGTAAAAATATGATCCGTCATCTTTTTTTTCTTGTACTCACCATTTACCCAAAGAGTATCATAATACCTATCGGTTATAAATTGTTGATCCCAAAGTCCGGGACTTAGGGTGCAAATTCTTCGAATCGATTCCAGCATGTAATAGATATATGCTTTTTCGTCCGGATTATGAAGATGTAAACGAAATGCTTGTTCAATACAGTCATCATATTTAAGGTTTTTCATTTGGCAATCCAATATTTCAAAACTTGCTTCTTTTTTAAAAGCATGGAAACTTTCCTCGCTTATAATAAAATATAAAGCTGAGTCATTTTTATAGCGGTTATAAAATGATAATAAATCATCGTATCTTGCTCCGGCTTTGGGGTGATCTGTTTCTTTTAATTCAAATCGCTCAGAAGATTTTGCTATTTCATTATTTTCGAGCCGACCCATGATTTCAAAAACATTCAATACAGCTTTTGCATTATATTTTGAGTTTGCTAATAAACGAATCGACATAATATCAGCTTGTTGCTCCTCTTTTATTGAAAAAGTATTCTCCAATTTATCCGATTCTCCAAGCAATCCAAGAGTAAAATCGCCTCTTCTTTGAGCAAAGTAATGAAGCAATGAATGCCTATAATAATAATGTGAAAATTCATGCGCTAATATAGCCGCTATACTGGCTTCGTCATTTACATCATTAAAAATTCCTATGTTTACAAAAAACTGTTTCGATCCGCTGTTAAAAGCATTAAAATATCCATCTTTAACAATATAAACATGGAAAAGGCTATCGTTTTTGTTTTCGGGTGGAAGTATTTCTTTAAATATCTTGTTTATATATATCTCTAGGGCGGGCCAATCATGATAGATATTGCCACTATTGACAAAGCCACTAACAAAATCGGCAACTAAGCCTGCAAAGCAATAGCTTAATTTTGCATGATAATCTTGTTTTAAATTTAATGGAATTTCAGCATAAATATTTTCTCTTATTTCACTTATCGGCAAATTATAAGCGGAAGTTAAGGTGTCACTTGAATGGTGTAAATAATAAGACGAAGTTTGGGAGTTTGCTAAAAAAAACTCCCCTGTGAGGATGACCAAAATAATGTATTTAAACAATTCATGGTGGTAATTCATTTTCATAGATTTCGTTTTTCAATTATCGCTTCTGGAAATTCAAAAAAGAGATTCATTCAGCCAAAAATATTAAAAAGTCTATTACCTCCACTTATTGGGAATTTCTTTATGTAAATTGCTTTATCACTTCCCATTTTTCAATTTCTCCCTGATAAACTTCGAATATTGGATGTGCATCCCAGATATTATTTTCAACCAATTTAACATACATTTTGGGGTTTCTTGTTTTTAATTTATTCATGAGATGCGCTTTCTCATAGCTTAATTGCCCCGATGTAACTTTCATTTTACAGGGATTATAATCCCAATTAATTTTCGATTTATCAAAATTGAAACCCCTTTCCAAAGCAACACCATAAACAATGCTTAGATATTGATCAATCCCATCCGTTGGATTGATTAAATCCTTAAATCTAATCAGTTGAGGGTGGTTTTTATACCCTTTCGTTAACCCATTTAATACATGTTTGGCTAAAAGGCTTTCCCTCCATAGGGCAACAAGCCCTTTATTATCAAGATACTTAGGATGAAGCGACCAGATTCTCATGATTTAATGTATTTACCTCCAGCAATATTAGTCCCCCCTTTGAATTGAAAGGAAGTTAAAGTTGTAATACAAATGTATAAAAAACTAAAATGACACCCTTTGACTTTCTCACTCAAAACAAAATTATTCTCGCTGAATATCAATATAATACAAATCATTTTCAAAAACACCGAAAAATATCTCCTTTTCATTTTCCATTACTAAAGTCAAGGGTAGTATATCCAATCAAATGGACCAAACCCTCAAATAATAGTACAACATGAAACGGAAAAAGAAACCAACTTCTTACGAGAAAATTAAGATAGCCGCAGCGCAATACCGTAACGATTTCTTTCGAAAGATGAGATTGATTATCAATGGCTTTTGTGGCAATGATATATACAAATTCATTCCAACGTATATTTTGGACGAAGTATATTGTTCACGGGGTTCTCCTTTCAAGTTTAAAGTGGGTGCCAATGTAAATATTCCAGCAAGTATTTTTAAATACTCCAAAGAAAGCTTACCTAAAATGTTCAGAGAGGAAACCATTTTGCTTACACCCTATAACTTTCGAATTTCTTTTGTCGACTATTTTATGGTGGTAATTACCATTGATGTTTTATACCTTCGAATCAGAAAAGGAAATTTCAATATTCCCTCAATAGTTAAAGAGACCTTAAAAAGCATTGTCGATTATTTTTCTGCTAGTAAGGAGTTTGAATTGCAATTAGCCAAATTCTTATGCATTTTCAATTGTTATGATAATGATTTAAGGAAAGTATTGTATTGGCATTCGCATGAACCCGTGGTTCCAAAATTCTATCCTTCTGAAATAGAGAATTTTATCACCATTCGCTCCGTTACTCCAGAAACCATAGCTGTAAATATTGATGGTTCTAATCGTCCTGCGGTAAGAGTTGGGTGGGCCTATTCAACGCTGGGGCCGGTATGGGCCAGTATCAAACCCGCTGATTTGGGAATGCATGGTATTCTTGCAGAAGTTCCATTGCCTGTTTATATTCAATCGCATGCCATCATGAGGTTGCTGGAACGCGTCGATTGTTTTCTAAGTGGGGTTGCGCAAATGAACATTTATGAATCATTGATTTCCCCCACAATTACTTACGATCAGAATCATAAGCTGTTGATTGAATACTCCGTTTTCAAAACTAAAATAGGTTATTTCAGAGCCGATATAGTTGATGGTATCATACTGATCAGAACCTTTCTGTTTATCACGAACAGTGGTACCCCAGAGGGTGATTTGCTTGAAAAAAACTTAGGTTTGCAAAAATCAGACAAACAATATTTGGCGATTGACAAACTCAGCACTTTTATGAACTCGGATTTAGATACTAACCTTATTGCTCAACAATTATTTATAGATTCAGGATGCCAGTGTTTGATTGACGTATATTTCAAGTTAAAACCCATAGCCTTCAAAAAAGAAAATATAACGAAATTTAACTTTATGTTGTCCTATATAAACACCCATAAAGAAAATACTGATCTAAACGAAAAAGATTCACTTATCGAGAAAGACAAAAAAGAATGGGCATTGGCTTAAAATTTTCTTTTTCTCAGAAAGACCCATTTCCATACAACATCATAACGAAACATACATCAAAATTCCGATGTATGTTTCATTATTTTTCTATAGGCCGAAAAAACATTGGCTCTTGAAATAAACCCCGCGTATTTCCCGTCTTGGAGCACCGGCAAATTGTAACTATCCGACGACCTGAATTTGTTGACGGCATCTTCCATGGGTTCATTTGAGTCAACACATTCACCCGGAGAATGCATAAAATCTTTTACAAAAGTGGTTTCATATAAATCTGCATTGAACATTTTCTGTCGAATGTCATCCATCACAACAATCCCTTTTAACACACCCTCTCCATCCAAAACCGGAAATATATTTCTCTTCGAAATGGAAATTACCTTTACCATGTCGCCTAAGTTTGCTTCGATATGAACGCTGTTAAAGTTGGTTTCGATAAACTGATTCACTTTCATTTGGGTAAGCACCGACTTGTCTTTATGGTGGGTTAGCAACTCTCCTCTTTTGGCTAAATTTTTGGCATATAGAGAATGGGGTTCAAAATAGATTAAAGTAAAATACGAAAGCGTGGCGGTGATTATGAGTGGAATAAAGAACTGATAGCCTCCCGTAATTTCTGCAATTAAGAAAATGGCTGTTAGCGGTGCATGCATTACACCGGCCATAATTCCGGCCATGCCCGCTAAGGTAAAGTTAATCACAGGTACATTGCCAATGCCCAATTCGTTTATTGTTAAAGCTACTAAGTATCCACTGATTCCTCCCATAAATAAACTGGGTGCAAAAACGCCCCCAATGCCTCCACTGCCTAAGGTTATTGCCATGGCACATACTTTCATAATTAATATCAGAAGTAAGTATGTAATAAATAACCAAACGGAGCTATCAATAGATTGGAAAAAACTGTGTTGTAAAATTGAGGTTCCTTTACCCCCTAATATTGACCGCAATGTTTCGTACCCTTCACCGTATAAGGAGGGAAATAAGAAAATTAGCAACCCAATAATAATACCTCCAACAAGAGCTTTGGTAAAAGGCCTTTTAAATTTTGCGAAACTATTTTCAATCAGTTCAGAGGTGCGAATAAAGTATAATGAAACAAAACCCGAAAACACCCCCAATACGCCATACCAAGGCATATTATGCATCGAAAACGAGGATGGAAGATCAAAATTGAATAAAACCGACTTGCCTTGTAAAAAAAATGCAACCGTGGCTCCTGTTACAGCCGCAATTAGCAATGGGACTAAAGAAACCATGGTCAAATCCAACATCAATATTTCAAGCCCAAAGATAACAGCGGCAATGGGAGCTTTAAAGATTCCAGCCACGGCACCCGCAGTGCCGCAGGCAATGAGCAACTTGGTTTTTACCGGAGACAACCGAAGCCACTTCCCAATATTAGATCCAATAGATGAGCCAGTAAGAACGATAGGAGCTTCTAATCCAACTGAACCACCGAAACCCACCGTTAACGTACTGGCAATCATTGGCGAATAAATATTATGAGAATCGAGTCGGCTTTTATTCCTCGACATGGCAAATAACACTTTGCTAATTCCATGATTTATTTTGTCTTTTACAAAAAAACGCAAATAGAGGGTGGTTAGTAAAATCCCAATAAAAGGTAAGGCAAAATACAAATAATTCTCCCCACTGATGTTAAAACCTTCGGTAATAAGGTGATGGGTATACCATACTGTATTTTTCAATAAAACTGCGGCAAGCCCACCAAACAAACCGGCCAGCAAACCTACTACTATCATCAATCGAGGTCGTCGAAGGAATATCAACAAGGATACATAAATTGATTTTCTTTTCAATAGAATCGGCATATTGCAAATGTATCAAAAAAACAATAAGCTAACGGTTAATCTTTGTTCATCTACATTAGGGTATGTTATTTAATGTTAAATCACCAAGGTTTTCAATGTCTAAACCCTAGGAGAGCCAATTTATTTCTAATTTTGAATTCTCTTTAAATAAATTCTACAATGAAATCATTCTTAATAAATTATAACAAAAAACTTCTATTCGCACTGCTGATTGTTTTTTCTTTTGCTTTTCAATCCACTTTTGCCCAACAAAGAAATGATGCCAAAGCCACCGATCTTAAATTGTCTGCTTTATTGAATTACATCCGGTATGCTTATGTTGATACCGTGAACGATGCCAAGATTGTTGAAAAAGCTATCATTGAAATGATGAAAGAACTTGACCCACACTCAGTTTACTTTACTAAAGAGGAAATGGAAAAAGCCAATGAACCCTTAGTAGGAGGTTTCGATGGTGTTGGAATTCAATTCCAGTTATTTAAAGACACCATTTTGGTAGTTGCAGCCATTCCCGGCGGTCCTTCCGACAAATTGGGAATTCGGGCGGGGGATAAAATCGTGAAAATAGATGGAGAAAGCGCTACCGGAACCAAAGTGAACAATGCATTCGTAATGTCGAAACTGCGTGGGAAAAAAGGAACTAAAGTAACGATTAGCATTAGTCGTGGAGGCAGAAAGGACCTCATAGATTTCACCATTTCTCGCGATAAAATTCCTATTAATAGTATTGATGCAACCTATATGGCTACTCCGGAAGTAGGATACATTCGATTGGATCGCTTTGCTCAAACCACCATGGAAGAATATTTTGCAGCGATGAGCAAATTAAAATCCCAAGGAATGAAATCCCTTATTTTCGATTTAAGAGGAAATTCGGGGGGGTATTTAAACACCGCCATTGAACTGGCAGACGAATTTCTTGAGCCGGACAAGTTGATTGTTTATACAGAAGGAACCAATAGCCCCATGCAACGATATAATTCTTCAGCGAAAGGCGGGTTTGAAAAAGGCAAGCTTATTATTTTAATTGACGAGGGCTCTGCTTCAGCAAGTGAAATCGTTACCGGAGCTGTTCAGGATTGGGACCGAGCCATTGTCATTGGCAGACGCTCTTTTGGAAAAGGTTTGGTTCAAAAACCTTTCGAATTGCCCGACGGTTCTATGCTTAGGTTGACCACTTCCCGTTATCATACTCCTACAGGAAGATGCATTCAAAAATCCTATGCGGAAGGCACCGAAGACTATATGGACGATTTCATGAAAAGATTTAAGCATGGCGAATTGTTAAATTCCGATAGTATTAAATTCCCCGACTCACTTAAATTCTATACACCAAACAAAAGAGTGGTTTATGGGGGTGGTGGCATCATGCCGGATATTTTCGTGCCTATCGATACTTCAAGAACCTCCGACTTCCTTGAAAATGTAAGCCGTAAAGGAGTGCTTAATCAATACGTTTTGGATATGCTTGATGCTAAAAGGGAAGAAATGAAAGCTAAGTATCCAACTTTCAACGACTTTATCAATAATTTTCAACCCGACTTGAATGATTTTATTAAGTATGCCGATAAACAAGGTGTAAAAAGAACCGATTCGGTTAAGGAATTGGTGTTAACGGAGGTGGTTTTAAACGATCAAAAAGTGAATAAAGCTAAGGTAAAAGGCTATGATATGTTGAAAGTTGAAAATGGCCAGATTACCGGAACCATCCCTCCTAAAAACACCAGCAACGAAAAATCGGATAAATTACTGACCCTTCAAATTAAGGCCATGTTTACCAGAAACCTTTTTGATATGAATGCCGTGTATCAAATCTTGAATGAGATAGACGACACCTATTTAAAAGCAGTGGAGGTAATCAGTAACGATGCTATGTTTAAGAAGTTAAAAATACGGTATTATTAAAGAATAGATTATGCCATATAAAGCCAAAGAAACCACCAAATTGCATTATAGTATTGGTGAAGTAGCACAAATGTTTCAGGTGAAAACTTCCCTTATACGTTTTTGGGAAAAAGAGTTTGATATTCTGAAACCCTATAAAAACAAAAAAGGGGACCGTTTTTTTAGTCCAAAAGACATAGAAAACATCAAAACCATTTTCCATTTGGTAAAGGAGCGCGGTTTCACATTAGAAGGCGCCCGTAAAAAACTTAAAAGCAATGGCTCGGATAGCATTGATACAGTTGAAATTGCAAAATCACTTCAAAAAATTAAAGCCTTCTTAATTGATTTGCGCAACGATTTGAGTGAGGATGAAATGGTTTCACCAACAGTAGCAATTGAAGAAACTCCAAAACCTGTAGAAGAAAAAAAGACAGAGCACATTCCGCCCCCAAAAGAAGAGAAAAAAGAACCCTTAATTCAAAATCCGGCTCCTGCCGATTTAAACCAAGGAGAATTGTTCCTTTTTTAAGGATTCGAGGGTGCTTTTTAGCACAATTTATTTAAGAAAAAATTTCTATTCCGAATAATATTCTTATATTTGCAGTCGAAAAAGAAGTAATTACTGAGGGGGCGGAAGTCCCCTCAGCCTTTATATATAAAAAATGCTCAACAAAACACAAATAGAAAACATTATCCATGAGAGTTTTGATGGTACGGATAAGTTTTTAGTTGAATGTATTATAAAACCTACCAACTTGATCCATGTTTTTATTGATGGAGATCATGGCGTTTTAATTAGTGATTGCATTAAATTAAGCCGATTATTAGAAAAAACACTTAACCCGGACGAAAACGATTTTGAGTTAAACGTTTCCTCTGCAGGTCTCGATCAAGGGTTTAAACTTTTACGCCAATATATTAAGAATATAGGAAGAGAGGTAGATGTTAAACTTAAGTCAGGGCAAAAATTAACCGGTACTTTAATGTCTGCAGATGATAAAAATATCGAGATAATGCCTCCTTTAAAAAACAAGAAATCAAAAACACCCATAATCCCATTACAT
This sequence comes from uncultured Bacteroidales bacterium, assembly GCA_964543995.1. GTDB lineage: Bacteria > Bacteroidota > Bacteroidia > Bacteroidales > CAIXTV01 > CAIXTV01. The sequence continues at coordinate 13,205 of CAZJBB010000007.1, read as the reverse complement.
ATTGCTTTAGAAGATATACAAGAAACAAAGATTAAAATCATTTTTAAAACCAGCGAATAATTTTTTACAGACAATGGACAATATAAATTTAGTAGAACCCTTTTCCGAATTTAAGGAATACAAAAACATCGATAGAGAAACCATGATGAAAATCCTGGAAGATGTATTTCGTCACATGATTATTAAAAAATACGGAACGGATGAAAACTTCGATATTACAGTAAATATCGACAAAGGTGACCTTGAAATTTGGCGATACCGCGAAATTGTTGAAGATGCTGAAGTGGAAGACGAGAACAAACAAATTGCTTATACGGATGCTATTAAAATAGAGCCCGACTTCGAAGTTGGAGAAGAAGTAAATGAACAAATCTTCTTGAAAGACTTTGGGAGAAGAGAAATTTTATCCATTCGTCAAATACTTATTTCCAAAGTCAGTGACTTCGAAAAAGGATTGGTTCATGCTAAATACAGTAAAAAAGTTGGCGAGAATGTGATTGGAGAAGTCTATCAGGTTTGGAAAAAAGAAATTCTGGTGCTTGACGATGAAAACATTGAGCTTATTTTACCAAAAACAGAACAAATTCCTAGTGACTTCTTTCGTAAAGGAGATACCGTTAGAGCCGTGGTTACCAAAGTAGAGATGCGAAACGGCACCCCACAAATTATCATTTCCCGTACTTCTCCTACTTTCCTCGAAAGATTGTTCGAAGCTGAAGTTCCTGAGGTTTTTGATGGTTTAATTACCATAAAAAACATTGTTCGTATTCCGGGCGAAAGAGCTAAAATTGCTGTGGAATCCTACGACGATAGAATTGACCCCGTAGGTGCTTGTGTTGGGATGAAAGGTTCCCGCATTCATGGAATTGTTAGAGAATTAAAAAACGAAAATATTGATGTCATTAATTTTACAACCAATCCTACCTTATATATTAGTCGTTCCTTAAGCCCTGCAAAAATAATTTCTATTAAAATTGATGAAGAGAATAAAAGAGCAGAGGTCTTTATGAAACCGGATCAGGTTTCCTTGGCCATTGGAAAAGGAGGATATAATATTAAGTTGGCTGCAAAACTCACAGGCTACGAAATAGATGTGTATAGAGAAAACGAAATGGATGAGGAAGATGTGGATTTAATTGAATTTTCTGACGAAATCGATCAATGGATTATTGATATTCTTAAAGGCATTGGTTGCGATACCGCTAAAAGTGTATTAGAACTGAGCATCGATGAACTTGTTAAACGTACCGACCTAGAAGAAGAAACCATTAAAGAAATTATTCGTATTTTAAAAGCAGAATTTGAATAACCTAAACCGCCCTACCATTTTTAATAAAATCATCAACAAAATCGTCAATATGTCAGAAGACAAGAGCAAACGACTTGGCAAAATAGCAAGAGAATTCAATATCGGGATTAATACAGTTATTGATTATCTTGCCAAAAAAGGGCATAAAATAGACCCCAGCCCAAACACTAAGATTTCAGAAGAAATCTACGACTTGCTCGCAAAGGAATATCAGTCCGAAAAAAGTGTAAAAGAAACGGCAGGAAAATTGCACATTGATAACCACCACGAAACCATTTCTATTACAGATAAACCGGAGGAACAAAAGGAAGTCATTAAAGAACCTGAGCTGGCTGAACTCAACATTAAAAGCAGTGTGATTGAAAAATCGCACAAACCGGTTCAAATTGAAAGAATTGAAATTGAAAAGCCGGTTGGTCCTAAGGTGTTAGGAAAAATTGATATCAATCCCAAACCTGCACCTAAAGAAGTTGCTAAAATTGAGCCTATTGAAGTAAAAGCTGCTGATCCTAAGCATGAAATTATTGAACCTGAAGCCAAGGAAAATAAAATTGTTGAGCCCTTCGATGAAACCCTAACTCAAATTGATCAAATAAACATTGCTCAGCCCAATGTTATTGGTAGAATTGATTTGGATTCCTTGAATCAAAAGACCAAGCCTAATAAGAAGACAAAAGAAGAACTCCTTAAAGAAAAACAAGATAAAAAGGAACCTGCAAAAAAGATAAAAAGAGAAGAAGAAAAGGCTCCTGAGATTCCATTAAAAGAGGTTGAGCAGGAACTTCCAAAGGTTGAAGTAGAACCACAAGTTGAGTTGGTTGCAAAGCCTGCTGAACTCGACAATTTCATAAAGACTCGTTTCGATAAATTAGATGGTCCGAAAATTCTTGGAAGAATGGATCTTCCTGTAGCAAAAGAAACGGTCCGTAAACCGGACGCATCTTCTTCGGAAGAGAAAAACAAATCAAAGAAGAAGAAACGGAAAAGAATTAAATCTGACACCCCAACTCCTAACGATAATCAAAATACTGGAGGAGCAAATAGACCCCCTCTCCATGTTAAACCCAAAATAGACGATAAGAAAAATAAATTCGTTAAAAAGGATAAAACGGAATTTTCTACTGACGAAATTGATAAGCAAATTAAAGAAACCCTTGCTCGTTTAAGCCCAATGGGCAAATCAAAAGCTTCAAAGTACAGAAGAATTAAACGTGACCAAGTTAGCCAACAGCATCAGGATAATCTTGAACAATTAGAACAGGATAAATCCATTTTAAAGGTTACAGAGTTTCTTACAGCCAATGAGTTGGCTTCGATGATGAATGTTCAGGTAAATCAGATTATATCTACTTGCTTAAGTTTAGGTTTATTTGTTTCTATCAATCAAAGATTAGATGCAGAAACCATCGCTTTATTGGCAGAAGAATATGGTTATAAAGTTCAATTCGTAACCGCGGATTCGGAAGATGAAGAAATTGATGAACCGGATGATCCTGCAGATTTAGTACCTAGAGCCCCGGTGGTTACTGTTATGGGCCATGTTGACCATGGAAAAACTTCTTTACTTGATTATATAAGAAAAACGAATGTTATTGCCGGTGAAGCCGGAGGTATTACTCAACACATTGGAGCTTATGAAGTTACGCTCGAAAATGGAAAAAGCATCACCTTCCTTGATACCCCCGGACATGAGGCTTTTACGGCCATGCGTGCTCGAGGTGCAAAAATAACGGACGTGGTTATTATTGTAGTAGCCGCTGACGATTCAATTATGCCTCAGACCATTGAAGCGATTAACCACGCTCAAGCTGCAGGGGTTCCAATGGTATTCGCAATAAATAAAATTGATAAAGCCAATGCCAATGTTGAAAAAATAAAAGAAGGTTTATCTAATTTAAATATCTTGGTTGAAGACTGGGGTGGAAAATACCAAAGTCAAGAAATCTCTGCCAAAAAAGGCTTGAATATTGACCATTTACTGGAAAAAGTACTTTTAGAAGCTGAAATGCTTGAAGTAAAAGCAAATCCAAAACGTTTAGCCAGTGGAACTGTAATTGAATCTTCGCTTGATAAGGGTAGAGGATATGTAGTGAAATTATTGGTTCAGAATGGAACCATGCGAGTTGGAGATATGGTGCTGGCAGGCTCTTGTTATGGAAAGGTGAAAGCCATGTATAATGAACGAAATCAACCCATTAAACAAGCAGGACCCTCTGAACCCTTATTGCTATTAGGGTTAAATGATGCACCTCAGGCCGGAGATTTATTCAGAGTAATGAAAGATGAGCAGCAAGTGAAGGCGCTGGCCAACAAAAGACAACAACTCTTACGTGAGCAAGGGTTAAGGACACAAAAACACATCACCCTTGACGAAATAGGTCGTCGTATTGCTATTGGCGACTTTAAAGAGTTAAATATTATTGTTAAAGGGGATGTTGACGGCTCCATAGAAGCACTTTCCGATTCACTACTTAAACTTTCGAATCCTGAAGTACAAGTAAATGTGATTCACAAGTCCGTGGGTCAGGTTACTGAATCCGATGTTTTATTGGCTTCTGCATCAAATGCGATTATTGTTGGATTCCAGGTTCGTCCTTCCCCAAGTGCACGTAAACTTGCCGAACAAGAACAAATTGATATTCGTTTATACTCCATTATTTACAATGCGATTAACGAAATTAAATTAGCGATTGAGGGTATGTTATCCCCTGACATTGAAGAAAAAATTCTTTGCAATGTTGAAGTGAGAGAAGTATTCCGAATCACCAAGGTAGGGGCTATTGCCGGATGTATGGTTCTTGACGGTAAAATAACTCGAAATACCAAAATCAGAATGATTCGTGATGGTATTGTTATTTACACAGGTCGACTGGGATCGTTAAAACGCTTTAAGGATGACGCAAAAGAAGTGAATGCGGGTATGGAATGCGGTTTGAATATCGAAAGTTTCAATGACATTAAAATTGGAGATATCATTGAAGGTTACGAACAAATTGAAACCAGGAGAAAGCTTTAAAAGAAAGCGCAAGCTTAACTTAAAGCAGATTGGAGATTATAATAAGATAGCTGGTGTTCAACCACTGCCTTTAGTGACTTGCTAAAATAATGCTTGTTATAAGATAGTTTATGACTCCAATTTCCGTTGGAATCATATTTATAATCAATTTGCTCTTTAAGCACTTTCCCGTCCGGCTGGAGATATTCAATTTCAATAATGTTGTTTTTATCATCGTACCAAAACTTTTTCGACCCCATTAATGCTCCATTTTGGTTATATTTAAAAAGTTCAGTAACCAATCCTTCCTCGCTGTTTTTATATACTTGCCAGTACTTCATTATGTTGTTGTAATCACTTACAATTTTTTCTTTTAAATACCCTATGGAGTTATACTTAAAAACAGTTTTCTCCTCAAGACGCTGACAACAAGTCAAAATTTCAGTTTTACACCCCAGTTCATCATATTTGTAAAACTCGCTATAATTTTGCTCTCCATTTGAGGAGCAACTAATCATGCTGACTTTTTGATTGATTTCGTTGTATTGATATTTTTGAGTAGAATAGATCATCCCATCTCCAAAATCAAATTCCATTTCTGATTTAATTAAGTTTCCCTTCTTATCGAAGAAGTACTGAACGGAACGTTGAAGAGATGTCTTTTTATACCCATTCCAGAAACTTGGCACTGCTCGAAATTCACTTTCATTTAACGATTGGACACGCCCTATGATGCCCAGTTCGTGTTTGTCAGTTTTAATCATAATATGAATTTTTTGAGGTTAATATCATTGTTTATTTTAGATTCCATTTACAAATATATATTAGAAAATTCGCATTTCAACAATTTGTTAAATATTTTTTATTATTGTAGCAATATTTGCATTTTGCTAAAAAATATTTACTACTGCCTCTGAATAAAAGCTGAAATAAGTATAAGTATTTTCGAATTCAACTCGAATTATTTGTTATTTCAAATTCCAATTAATTCTTTTCATGTTGTAAATCATTTATTTGCAAAATCACTAAAAATCAAACATTGATTTATACAAAAATGAAGTTGTGCCTGCAGTATACAAACTCAAGTGGAAATCCGTTAAAATTTCGTTCGAATATATTAATAAATTAAAATACAATAATCATATCTAATTCGATTACTATGCTTTTAGAACTTAATCGAAATATACAATATTGCGCTCGGTTAAACTTATCAATTTCTTTTTAATCAAGCTTTTTTTATAACACAGTTTGTTAACCCAGTTCGTATTTGAATCATACGTATAATCGAAAAATTCAGTACTAAATTTTCCGTTAGGCCGAACGTAGTCAATTTCTGTAACGCATTTTTTATTGTTGTATCTATACTTTCTCGAACCCACACATAGGCCTTTTTGATTAAAACGAATGAGTTCAATTAAGCAACCTTTTTCATTATACTTATAAGTAAATCGATAAGTAAGCATATCGAAATTGTCGAAGACCATTTTTTCCATTAAATACCCCAAAATACTGTATTTATACTGGGATTTTTCTTTTGAAAGCGCAAACACTTTTAATGATTCCGTTTTATTCCCCAGTTCATCATAAAGGAGTGTCTCTATATAATTTGAACTATCCATGGTTCCCTTGGATTTCGTCTTTAGCTTTTGATCCTTTTCATTAAACTCAAACTGTTGAACCGAAGATATTATACTGCCTTCATGAAAGGTTTTTGTTTCTAATTCTATTACATTTCCATTTCTATCAAATGAATAGTTAATCGAAGATTGAAGTCTTCGATTCTTTTTGGTGTTCCAAAGACTCGGTTCAACAACAAATTCTTTTTCTTCAATCGCTTTCACATTACCAACAACACATAATTCTTCTTTGTCGGTTTTAATTATCATAGTACTGAATTAATAAAATTATCCACTTGCTTTTATTTAAGTATTTAAAAACAAAAATAAATAAAGCATTATATAAAAACAATTAATTAATATAATTTAACAGTTTCAATATATTTGGTAAATATTGAAATATACAATTAGAGTTCGTTATTCTTATACCGATTGTATATAGGAACAAATCCAACTTTCATTGCAATCAGTTAAGCTAAATGTCTATTGCTTAGGTATTTTAGGATAATTCCATTGGATTATGTTAAAATTCGGAAGGGTATTATTTCCATTGATTGAATTTATAATTAAGTTCAAGCACCCTAAAGGTATTTCTAAATGATTATATAAATAACAAAAGAGGCTGCTCTTTTGAGACAGCCTCTTAAAGAAATTAAAACACAAGAATTTTATTTTACGATAAGTTTTTTAGTATAATATTGATTGTTAAGTGTGATTTTCACAAAGTACATGCCTGATGCAAAGCCATTTAAGTCAATTTGAGTCATCGTATCCTTAGTTGAGATGCTAAAAACCACTTTGCCCATGCAATCCAAAATTTGTATTTCCTTATTGTTTTTATTATCGCAATTGATAGAAAGCTTATTGGAAGCAGGGTTGGGATACATTGTAAATGGGTCATCCTTTTTATTTTCTGAAACTCCCGTTGGGTAACCTACAAAGACATCGTCAAGAAAAATTAAATCTTGCGTAGGATTGCTGAAAGAGTGGAACCCAATTACAAGGTTATTCGTCGAAGTTGGGGTGTAGGTGGTGGTAAATTTCACGTAATTGGGTTGACGGAGAAAGGTGTTTTGATAAAAAGTAAGCAAATTCATGCTTGATGAATCCTGGGCGGTTCCAAGTTTTACTTCAAATTTTTCAGAAGTGGTATCTGTTCCACTAATGTAAATTTCTGTTTTATACCAAAAACTAATTTCATAAGTAGTTCCTGAAATTAAATGCAATGGAGGTGTAAACAACCAATCGTTCATTGGATTTAAAAAGCTAAACATACAATGCATGGCTTTTTGTCCGGAATGGGCATTGTTTGGATAGTTGGGATTATTTTGCACTATATCCCAGGTAAAACTCTGTTCATTTCCATTTTGTATTGTCCATCCAAGTGGGTAGTCGTTTCCGGAAGTAGGGGTAACTCCTTCAAAACCCTCTGTCCAAGGGAAGTTATAAATTGTAGGGTCAGCCATGGTAGTGAATTTCCATACCGGACAATTTAAGGCAGTACCATAGCTGTTATAAGGAACTATTTTCCAATAGTAATCGGTGGAGTATGACAGTGTATTTATTAATTGGTATAGACTCACATTCCCCAAATCCTGATTGTTAATTAGGTTTGTTGGTGGGTTATTGGTTCCCAAAAACAACTTGTATCCGGTGGGTGTTCCTCCTGTACTTGTCCATTTTAATTGGGGTAATAAAATATTATTAATGGAATTGTTTAAAGGCGAAACAATGGCCGCAGGATTGGGCGGTGTGGGTGAAGCCGATTGCCAAGAAACATCATCAATCCAAATGCTTGAGCTGGGTTTTACTTGACCATGTTTAAAAGCAATGTAAGGGATGGTATTGCTCGTGTTAAATACAACCGTATGCAATTCCATTGAATCTGCTAAAGTAACGGTGTCTACAGGTGCAAAACTCGAAGCATCGTAAGGATCGTTCATTAAACCAATAAGGATTTTGACTACAGCGGTGTTGCCCCAAGTTTTTGAAGCCCAGAAAGTAAGGGTGTCGGTATTGAAATTGGTAACCCCCGGTAATATAAAAAGCAATGGTGAAATAGAGTCGGTATTATTATACATTTTTGCAACATTGGGCACTGAATGTGCATCAAAAGAAGAACTCTTCACACCAATATTATTCAGGGTTTGGTAGGGGTCAGCGCTTTTGATTTTATTCCAATGCAAAGGAATGGAATCTACTGCAACACTTTCAAAAGTTTCGTAAAGAGAACCTAAGCAACTGAGTACCGTTCCTGAACAGGGTACTGAATTGGTTCCGGAGGCACTGTTTGTATTAAAAGTAAGGCTTGGATTGAAGGTTCCTGCAGCAGTTGCCGTAAAAATAATTGTTGCCGTATCACTTTGTCCCGGCAAAATTGTTCCGGTATAACTGCAAGAAAATGGAGCGCTTACGGAAACTCCCGAAATAATTAAATTCGCTGTTCCGGTATTGCTGATGGTAATTTTCTTTTTTGTCATTCCATTCACATATAATTCCTTGAAATTAATTTGATTGGCGCTCAAGTTTATAATGGCTCCCGAAGGAATGTCTTCAATGGTAATATCGTCCACAAAAACGGGTTTTGATCCCGAAGCTACAGCTAAATTGTACCTGAATCGGAAGTAAAAATTATTGGAAGTATAGGTGTTAAGATTATGGGTTCTTAGCTGATACTGAGTGTTTGCAGCAATGGGTGATAAGGTGTCTAAAACAACCCAAGAACTTCCTCCATTGGTGGAAATTTCGAAATAAGTGGTATCGTAGCTTGCAATTTTGGCTAAGGCGTCAGCATTTTTCCACCAGAAAGTAATCCTTTTATTAGAAGCTAAGTTAAATCGGGGTGAAATAAGCGAATAAGACCCTAGGGAGGTGATGTTTATGTTTGCACAAACATTTCCGCTATGGGCGTTGGTTTGAGATCCTGTGGTCCAATTTAAAGGAGTTGCTGCATACGTCCAATCGATTTTCGATAAATCGCCATAAAAACCGGGGTAAAAACAAGTGGAATCTTCAAAACCATAGCTCCATGGAAACTGACTAATGACTTTTTGGGTTTTAAATTTCCATAAAGGAGAAGGCTCTGTTAATGACCCGCTTTTTGCAATCACTTTCCAGTAATATAGAGTGTTTTGTGCAAGTAAGGAAGCCGGTTGGTAAGCATTCGTACCTAAGATTGCAGTGCCATTATTCACCACTTTAACCGAAGCGTTGAGGTTAGAGACCAAATTCGAATCGGTGCTGAAATATACATCATAATTTAGGGTATTTGCACCTAAGGTAAAGGTTACAGGTGCGCTTACAGAAGCTCTTATGGCATTATCTACAGGATTGGGATTGGAGGGGGTAACCGGTCCGGTACTATTATAATAAAAGCGAATGTTGGTTAATGAATTGGGATAGGGATTTAAATTACCATTAGTGGTTGGGAAACTGGCATCACTACCACAATTTTTATTGTCGTTAATGGCAGAGGTTGTTGAGGTAAAATTGGGTCCATACACATTCCCCCAGCGGTCTTCCCAGTGAAGAATTAAATTTTGAACTCCATCGTATGCAAAAGGGGTGCTGAGGGTAATAATATTCCATCCATTTTGAAAAGTAAGGGTAGTGTCGTTTAAAACCAAAGCATAGCCATTGGTGGTGGGTGACTCATAAGCCGCTGAACCAAAAGTGGTATTGCCGGTGAGCTTGAAATACATCCGTTGGGTGCTTACCGTTTTTGGGCCATTGGTGCAATTTAAAGCAATTTTAGTAATGGTTTTGGCAGTTCCAAGATCGGCTTGCTTGTAAATTAAGGAACTCCAAGTGTAATTCCATGATGAATAAATGGGCATGGTTGCCGTAACCACACCGGTTCCGATTTCGACGTAGGATTGAGCTTGTAACTGACAGAAAAACAAGCTTGTGAGCGCAATGAGAAGAAGTTTTTTCATGTTTTTTAGTTTTTTGCAAACTTACTAAATGTTTAGATTTTCGAAGGATGCAAAGTTGAAATATATTCTTACTTTTGTGTTAAGAAAAATGGCAGCGGTATGAAAATTATTATTATTAATGGTCCTAATTTGAACTTATTAGGCAAAAGAGAACCGCAAGTTTATGGAGCGGAATCCTTCGAAACCTATTTGGAAAGACTGAAGGTGAAATTTCCTACGGTTTCTTTCGAGTACTTCCAATCGAATATTGAGGGAGAAATTATTGACCTGCTGCATCGTTTTGGTTTCTCTGAAAAGGGAATCATACTCAATCCCGGCGGGTACGCGCATACTTCGGTGGCCATTGCCGATGCCATTAAAGCCATTGATGCTGCTGTGGTTGAAGTCCATATCAGTAATATTTTTGCCCGTGAATCGTTTCGACATGTTTCACTTACCGCTCAAGCTTGTTCCGGCTCAATCAGCGGTTTCGGACTTAAATCCTATGATTTAGCCGTGCAAAGCTTTTTGTAAAAATAAACTCTTCTATGAATGGGTTCGATAATTCTTGTTGTTAAAAAATTGGAACAAACCGATGAAGAACCCTAATTAACAAAGCTAATAAGTATAGCATAAGTAATCTCACTGAAAAGTAAAAAGCTGAAAAGAGAAAATTCTAACACCATAAGAAGGTACTTCTTAACACTTATAATCTTATTTCTTCTATCAAAAATAAAATTATTTCAGTTGGTATTTATGGAGGCTCACAAAAGCACCCTAAAAACTTTTTCTTACTTCAAGCTTTTAAGCGCATATACCACAAAAGTAGCCAGCCAATGATCTCCTTCATAAGCTCCGGAAACCACATGGGGAAGAGAATACATGAAATGTTGTAAAGCCAATTCTCGAACCGGCGGTGCATTTGCTTCAGGCATTTTAGCCGCAATATGATACAAACACCAAGCCCTATTAAAGTTCAGTCCATACAAATGAACCATTTTGCCATCGGTGGGGTCAGAAACCACTCCCACAGAAAATAATTCGGAAGGTTTGCTGTATAATAATGGCATAAAATCTTTAAGCCAAACATTAAACTCATTCTTTGGCATAATTCTTTGCATCAGGTCGGCTTCTACCAAACAAGGACTTAAAAAGTCGTAACCTCCCGGTTCGTATGAAGTTGGACAATTCACGTCTTTAGCGTAAAACCGCATGGCTGCCGTTTTTATAGATTTCTGCAAAGAAGTGTCGTTGGTGGTAATGGTATAATCCCAAGTTAAACACATGCCCATGGCGGTGTTAAAATGCTCGGGTTCTCGCACCGGATATTGCAGATTATCGAGATACAGCTTCCATTGACCGGAAATGTGTTGAGCCAAGGGTTGTAAATGATTGCTGAGTTCTTTGCCTTCAGGAGAATTCCAGGTAAGCAATTCGTTTTGCAATTGCAGCAACCAACCCCAGCCATAAGGCCTTTCGAAGGTTTTATTGTCGCCTTTGAATAAGGCAAGCTCTGTTTTTATATTTTCTGCCGATAAATGCCGTTGTAATTTTCTGAGAATGCTATCCGCTTCGGGCATACCGGGGAATTGTTTGAGTAAACTGACCAATAGCCAGTGTGCATGCACACAGGAATGCCAATCGAAACAACCACAAAAGGCAGGATGTAAGTTCTTGGGATTGGTAATAAAAGAAGAATCGCTCATGGTAATCCACGACTTAAAAGGAAAGGTTTTGTCTAAACATTTTAAAGGCAAGGAAGCCAAATGAGAGGCTCCTTGCTGGGTTAAAGAAATGCCACCCTTATCTTGGATGTATAATTGTTGTGCCTTTGCATACCCAAAAGCAAGCATAATGCACAGGATTAAGGTTTTTTTCATGATTCTTTTTTTACATTGACTAATTACTACTGATTGTTTATTTGTCGCCATACAGCACACCCTCTTCATCTATACAAACAAAGTGAAAGTCACCATCTGCTTTCATTTTATCTTCCAAGGTACAAAGAAAGTAATATTTTCCATCCATTTTTTGAATGCTGACACTTTCGCCTTCCTGAGTTTCATCAAATAAAATGCTCTCGATATAATAAGGAAAGGTCTGAGAAATTTTATTTGTTTTTGCATTGTATATTTGTGTTACACCCTGATTACCAAAATGTTTCATACAAAACACATATTCAAAATTATTGATGGATATCAGAGATTCATAGCCTTCAGGAATCAATACTTTGCCATTCTTATCGGTAACCTTAGCCTTTTCAATGGTTAAACCGCCCAGGGTAACATAATTTCTTTCCAAATGCAATGAATCGGGATTTTGAAAGTTAGGGCCGGGAGGAGGAACTTCTTTTTGAATTTTACCGCTGTGTAAATCCAAGTATTGCATGACATCGGTTTCGCTGTTATAAACCGCAAAATAATCCGGATTATTCCAATACACATCAAAGAGATCTTCGGCCTGAAATTGGGTTTGATTTTTATTGTTAATGACTTTCCATCGTGCTTTTACATCCTGACAGGCAATTAAGGAGTCGGCCACTCGGACTACTTTGGCATACGAATCAGTACTGATCTTATTTCCCAGCTTATTATAGATGCAAATATCACCGCCCTCTTCATCGGCGAAGATAGCGGTACCGTATTTAAAATTGCTAAAGGTTTCAAATTTGGGAGGAATCAACACCTTTCCTTTAGTATCTATATAGCCTTCTTTATTGTTTTTCGAAAACCAAGCCAGTCCATCGCTAAAGAATCCACATTTTTCAAATTGTGGTTTAATTACGATTTCTTTCTTTGCGTTACAATACCCATATTTTTTGTTTTTGTGAAAGGGGATTAAGGTCTGACTGAAAGTTACACTTGCGGTAAACAGGAATGCGATGAACAGTATTCTCATATTTGTCATAGTTTTATTTTATTGGCGAATTATATGCTCCCTTTCCATATTCTCAATCTAAGTCATTCCAAATTAACTGTGCATTTCTTCCAAAATTACCTGCCCCGGTTAAATATACTAATTTCTTATCCTAAAATACCATTATTCACTAGCTCCTTATTATAACATCATGTTGACAATAATGTTTTCAAACATTCACTGTTATTTTGTTAAAGATCACTGGTTTTGGGTAATTGATTTGGATTGAATGAGTTAAGGAGTGAATAATAGTCAATAAAGTTTGCATAATGGAGTTTTCTAATATAATTTTGGATGCTTCCTTTTTTTGACCGAACCTAGCAAACCTCACTTGAGATGGGAGGCTTGCTGAATTAAGTTATTGGGTCATTAAGTTAAAGAGTCAACCTTCATGTCAAGTTAGGATGAGCCCGCAGGACTTCGAGTGCAATCGAGAAGTCCTTGCGTTTTAGTTT
>CAZJBB010000006.1:0-40372 GCA_964543995.1 uncultured Bacteroidales bacterium | reverse complement strand
ATCTCTTCTGAATTAAGGGCCTCCTATTATAATCAACCCTTGGTAACCAAAGAAGAACTTTTTCTTCGCTACTTTCTTTGCGATGGAGCCGGTGCTATGGTTGTGCAGGCATCTGATATACAGAGCGATGGCTTGTTTATTTCGAATGCCCACATCGAATCCATTGGAGGGAAAAAGCCCTCTGCCATGCAAAATAAACGTCCGGCATACTATATGAATCCCAAAGAAGAATTCGAAAAGGGATATCATCATTTGGCTCAAATGTTTCAGGAGGAATTGCGCGAACATTTCCACGATGCCGATGGAACGGTTTTTTATAAAGGACTGAAACGCATGATCCAATTATATGATATACAGGTCGATAAGCTTAGGTATTTCCAGGTAAATTTCCCTTCCAAACACATTTCTGAGCTGATTATGGATGAGTGTGAAACCTTAGGAATACAGCGTAGCAGTTTGTATTCCAAAATTGCTTCCATGGGGTATGCAGGGCCACCTATGGTATTGATTTGCATCGATAAAATATTCCGTGAAGAACCTCTTGATAAAGGGGACTTAATCATTTCTTTTGTCACCGAAGTCAGTAAGTTTATGCAAGCCGGTTTTACTTTGGAGAAGAGGTAGGATATGTAACAAGAAGCTTGCAATTTTGATAAAATCTTGGTCTTTATATTACAATTGCTTGCTAATATATTGCTGTAGTTGGTCATAGAGCAAATGACACCTATAAATTATCGAAACTTGCTTTTTTTACAAGTTTTGATAATTATAATGTAACAATGTCACTCAGAAAATTCCGGATAGGGAAAATATATGCTTTCGTTTTTCGGAAAAATCCCGAAGGGATTTAAGGTTTATAGAAATGAATACGTAGGTGACTGCTCGACCCCGATAGGGGTCGTAGATTCTTTTCTATAAAGTAGCTATCAACCTTTAAACCTGCCCGGGTCTTATCAAGGACCTCATGGACTTCGAGTTCAATCGAGAAGTCCTTTCCCACCATTTGGTCATCTCGATCCCGACAAGTCGGGACTCGATGACCTTCGGGCTTCGAGTTCAATCGAGAAGTCCTTTCCCTCCAATCGGTCATCTCGGCTTCGCTCGATGACCTTCGGGCTTCGAGTTCAATCGAGAAGTCCTTGTCCCAACAATTGGTCATCTCGACTTCGCTCGATGACCTTCGGACTTCGAGTCTAATCGAGAAGTCCAGCTTTTCGCCATTTTGTCGTCTCTATACTGACATTCGGAATTCGATGACCCAATGTTGCTCTAGGCAAGTGCAAAAAACAGCTTTGAAACCTGTGCCTATGCCAAGCAGCAATTAAACCTGCTTTCGGCAGAATTGGTTGAAATTATTGGCAATGGGGTTTTGTGTTAGAGTATATTTTATTGATTAATTAATTCTGAACTTACCGAATTGTGTAATAAAATAAAGTAAATGTGACTATTATATAAATCCCAAAAATATATCTCTTCGTTAAGATTCCTCATAAAGTGTAAAATTTAGCGGTTATTTGGAAAATGGTGTTGTCTCTGCTTGCCTTGGTTTTCCTCGTACTATTAATGATTACGTTCATTATTTACATTTATAATTCTGCGAATTATTAATAATCCTGAGAATAAACCAAAAAAATACCAAAAACTAAAATCAACTATTTTTAAAACAGTTACATTGCTGATAATTTCTTTAGCCTGAGTTTCAAATAATATTAGAAAAAAAAATATTATTGCTACAAAACCATATATTCTTTTGAATGTCAATTTGATTTTGATTTCCATTTTAAAAATTTTAATACTAAGGATATTGCTAATATCGTAAATCCAAATGCAATAAAAGTTCGATTATTTTTAATACTAAGTTCTTCTTCGAAAAAAATGGAACATAATAAAAGGACGAGAATTAATCCATTTATTATATAACTTAAGGTTTTAATTATTTTAATTTTTCCCATTTTTATTATTGCGGGTATTGAAATTCCATAAGTTAACTAATTTGGAATGCAAAGGTATTAAAAACGGATTATTAAGTGGAAAGGATGAATTTGGTTTTACACTCCCGACCTAATATTTGCGAAACCAAAGCCTCTGATCATTTTCAGATAAAGCGAAAATGAGTAATTAAGATAAAACAATAATTTCATCTAAGGTATTCAAAAACAGGAAAACATTTGTATATTTGTTTTGTTAAAATTCAAAAATGAATACGCAAACTATTTCCGTTGATTTTCCTTCAGACATCCTATTAACACTGAACGAAAATGAAAATGAATTAAAGCAGGACATAAAACTTTCATTTGCCATAAGGTTATACAAATTACAAAAATTGTCTTTAGGTAAGGCGGCTCAAATTGCCGGGATGTCACATTTTAATTTTGAGTCTTTTTTATCCGACAACGAAGTTCCTATATCTAGTTTGAGCTTAGATGACGTAATTAAAGACGCTCAAAAGTTAAAGTGACATGAAAAATGGGCTTGTTATAGCTGATGCCGGACCCATTTTTTCTTTGGCTTTAATTGATCAATTGGGTTTATTGGAAAAACTATTCGATGACGTTAAAATTGCCCAAGCTGTTTGGCTTGAAATATCATCAGAAGAGTCAAAGCCATTTCATAATAAAATATGTTCCTTTTTCCAAAACAAAGTGGTCCAAATTAATGGATTTAATGAATTGACCTTTTTATTGGGCTATGGCGAATCTGAATCCATCGTTTTATACAAAGAGGCAAATGCAAACTTCTTGTTGATTGACGATAAAAAAGCAAGGAGCATTGCTGAAAATTTCGGTATTATCTGTATTGGCACACTTGGTTTGCTTTCAGCTGCAAAGGATAAGGGAATAATCGATAATTTAAAACCAATTTTTGAGCAATTTATTGATAATAAAAGATTCTACTCAATTGAATTACTGAATGCTATTTTATTGCAAAAAGGAGAATCCAAATTAAGCAAGTAAGTCATTCGATTTGGCATAACAAACATTAAGTCAATGCATTCCGTAGTGCCTAATCGGCTTCACTCAATGAGCCCCCGGACTTCGAGTGCAATCGAGAAGTCCCAATCTCACCAATCGGTCATCTCGACTTCGCTCGATGACCCTACTGAACTTTGACTACAATCGAGAAGCCCTTGCCTTCAAATCGGATATCTTGGCTTCGCTCGATGACCTACCGGACTTCGAGTGCAATCAAGAAGTCCTTTCCCAACAATCGGTCATCTCGGCTTCGCTCGATGACCCCTCCGGGCTTCGAGTTCAATCGAGAAGTCCTTTTCCTCAAATCGGTCATCTCGACTTCGATCTTTGACCCTACCGGACTTCGAGTTCAATCGAGAAGTCCTTTCCACGCTTTGGAAAAACTTCGCTTAGATTGCTTCAGCCGATATGTAGATTTACCAATGATGTGTAAATCAAATAGTTGAAATATAATTCGAAAAGTTTCTTTGAAGTCAATTCTTTGTGTTTTATCCCCATAAAAATTCGGAAACCTCTAAGGCTGAATCTTGTCATACAAACCATATACAATGGGATTGCCCTTTCGGGTATTCAATCGAAGCGTCTTTAAAAATGCCTTTTCCTTGCCCGGATTCCAAATGAAAACTTTTAATTGTATATCTTGGTAATGCATGTAAATGTCTGATAGTTTAATGGATAGAAACGCTTTTTTGAGTTGTTGTGGGTTGTGGTTAAATTCATATTTGCTGAGTTCAGAACAGCGCCAATCCAATATGCTATCCTGTGCAGAAACTTCGCTTACAATACTCAATTTTTTTAAGGAATCTATTGAGTAATAGTCCAAAGTAATATCAATAAAATTGGTATTGTTTTCAATAAGTTGATTTATTGGGATTACAAATCCCGGATTATATTCCATATTCGAATCAACAAAAAAAGTGTTTGTAAGAAAAGGAGGGAGGGTATCGGAAATTAAACCTTTTTTAGCCGGAATTAATCCATAGTCAAGTGTTTTGGTTTTTATATAGGGTTGAAATTCATTGGATTGTGGCTTTCTGGAAAACACATAATAGCTGGCCGAAAATACATTTACCTCCCGAACAACATAAGGGTATTCATTCAATATTAAAGGAAAAACCACCGGATCAACGGAAGATAAACTCCCCAAACTCACATAATCATACTTGTCATTCGAAAGCATTTTCCTAAAGTCAGCGAGGTTTTGGAAAGCGTCCAACCAAAGAAAATGAGCTGTAATTTGATTTTTCTTTTCATAAAAACCTGAAACCAAATGATCCGAGTCGATAATTTGCAACATATTGCCATGATATAACTTCGCATCGGTCTCAGTTTCAATCAGAATTTGCTCATAAGGTTCTTGATAAAAATACCTGTAATATTGACGATTTACACAAAGACTATAGGTGTTAACCGATAAAATGAGCAGAACGGCACTCAATACCATCCATTGCTTTTTAAATCGAACAGGTCCGAGCAATGCCAACAAAAGAAATGGAAATCCGAATATTAGAACGGAATATTGTAATAAGGAACTCACTTTTATCGAATACACATAAGCAATGACAAAAGGCAAATAAAATAAGGATATAGAAATAATAAAATACTTCCAGGAAAAGCTTGCTTTTTTAAAGGTTAGAATCCCAATCAATATGAGCATTCCTATCAACCCAAGGCTAATGTTAGAAAAATGAAAGAGATATTTGAAAAAATCGAGGATAAAATCGGGATGCGGCTGACGAAGCCAGCTACCAATCCCTCTTCGTTGAAACTGCTCTTGAAAAATGGGGAAAAATGGCAGAAAAAACAATAAAATAACCCCTCCACTGATGATGTAAGGAACCAATTTCGTTTTTTTTATAAATAGTAAACCAATGAGACTCAGCAGTATGGCAAATAGCAAACTAAAATAATGATTATAAGCACATAAGGTGGAAAAAACGATAAACCAAATCAGGTTTTTAGTGAAGTTTTTTTCGGAGTGAAAAATGATTTTATCCCAATACCAAACCAGTAAAAGGCAAAAAAAGACCCCACTGATATACGGTCGTGATAATTGACTGAACAGGATACTGTATTCCAGGGTAGCAAAATAGGCGGCTGCCATGAGACCGGTTTGTTTAGAGAACCATTGTTGTCCAAGTCGAAAAATCATCCAGGTAGAAGTAATCCCCATGAGGATAAAAGGCAATTTAATCGCCAGTTCATGAATACCGAATATTTTCACCCAGAAAAATAAAAATAACAGTATGAGGGGTGGATGGTTGTCGGGCTTAATGCAAGAATCGAATAAGCCTTTCAAAGTATCGAATTGAGGTCTCATCACGGCACTTTCATCATACATAAATGGAATGTGCAATGGATTCCATAGTCGTAATACCGTGGCAAGCAGAAGGATGATCAAAAGCGTAAATCTTTCTACCTTGTTCAGGTTAGGAAAGAGAAATGAAGTGGTTTTTTCTTTAAAATTAATCATACCAAGCGGCATACATCTGGTAATTGCTTGAAATTCGGTTTACTTCCCCTTCAAGAAGTTTGGCATCAATGCTTTTTACTTTTTTTGCCGGGATTCCGGCATACACCGATCCGGTTTCTATGTGAGTGTTTTCGAGTACCACCGCCCCGGCGGCAATTAAACAATTGCTTTCAATCACCACATTATCCATTACAATGGCTCCCATCCCAATCAGCACATTATCATGAATGGTACAGCCATGAATAATGGCTTTATGCGCAATAGAAACATTGTTCCCAATGCTTACGGAAGCTTTTTGGTAAGTGCAATGAACAATCGCACCATCCTGAATATTTACATTATCCCCGATTCGTATGCTGTGAACGTCCCCTCTTACAACGGTATTAAACCAAATGCTGCATCCCTTTCCCATAATTACATCCCCGGTGATGGTAGCATTATCTGCAATAAAACAATTTTCTCCCCATTGTGGAGCAACTCCCTTGACTGATTTTATAAGTGCCATGATAAATCCATTTATTTCGGAATAAAATTACAAATTTCTTTCCATTCAAGGCAGTTTTAAGAAATGATAAGAGATATTCATGC
This sequence comes from uncultured Bacteroidales bacterium, assembly GCA_964543995.1. Lineage (GTDB taxonomy): Bacteria > Bacteroidota > Bacteroidia > Bacteroidales > CAIXTV01 > CAIXTV01. The sequence goes on along the minus strand of CAZJBB010000006.1, from coordinate 34,339 downwards.
GGATTACATTATTTTGGGTAATTTTGTGGAATCTAGAAAACCTCAGTGAAAAAATTATGAGCTTAGAAAAAACGAATAAAGTAGAAAAGGAATTGATTCCTCGTATTGGAATTACTCAAGGAGATATAAACGGTATCGGCTATGAAGTCATCATAAAATCATTATTGGACAACAGAATCACCGAAATTTGCACCCCCATTATATACGGCTCTTCAAAAGTGGCTTCTTACCACAAAAAGCTTTTAAATGTGGGCGATTTTAACCTGAATTTGGTGAAAAGTGCCGAAGCCGCCACCATGAAACGCTCGAATATCATCAATGTTTTTCAGGAAGAAGCCAAAATAGAAATTGGTGAATCTACTTCTGCTGCCGGAGCTTTATCTTTGTTGTCTATTGAAGCCTCTTTGCAGGATTTCAACAAAGGATTACTGCAAGCCATTGTTACCGCGCCAATTAATAAAAAGAATATTCAATCGGAAAGCTTTCATTTTCATGGACATACCGAGTATTATGCCCAAAAATTAAACTCTTCTGATTACTTAATGTTGATGGTAGCTCAAAAAATTAGAATCGGATTGGTAAGTACGCATGACCCATTAAAAAGTATTCCTGAGCTAATTACCCTCAATTCAGTGATGAAAAAAATCACCTTGATGAATCAATCTTTGAAAAGAGACTTCGGGATCAATAGACCCAAAATTGCAGTTTTATCAGTTAATCCTCATTCAGGAGACGATGGTTTGCTTGGAAGCGAAGAAAAGGATGTGCTAATTCCTGCTATCAACAAAGCCATAGAAAATAACTTATTGGTTTTTGGACCTTTCCCTGCCGATGGATTTTTTGGTTCAGGAAACTTTGCCAAATTCGACGGAATCATTGCTATGTATCACGATCAAGGCTTGATTCCTTTTAAGATTTTAGCAGATAAAGAAGGCGTAAATTTTACAGCCGGCCTGCCCTTAATTCGAACTTCACCTGCCCATGGAACTGCTTTCGATATTGCCGGTAAAGATAAGGCCACTCCCGATTCAATGCGGCAAGCCATTTATGCAGCTGTGGATATATACAGAAATCGTATCGAATTTGATGAGCTCAATGCCAACGTACTAAAGTAAATTTCCCGCCCCATGTTCTTATTGTCCGAAATTATCAAAATTATAAAAGCAACCGCTTATGGCAGTGGTTCATACGAACAATTAATTTCGGAATTGCATACGGATAGCCGTCAGTTATCAGGTACCACCAAAGGTTTGTTTTTTGCTTTAATTACGAAGAGAAATGATGGGCATAAGTTCATTCCGGAGCTGTATGATAAAGGATTAAGAGACTTTGTCATTTCGACTTTGCCTGAAAATTATGAAATTCTATTCCCTGAAGCCAATTTCTTAGTAGTAAAGGACACCTTATTGGCTTTACAAACCCTAAGTGCCGCGCACCGAAAAAAATTCAACTTTCCAATTATTGGGATAACCGGAAGCAATGGAAAAACCATCATTAAAGAGTGGTTATATTTTTTATTAAACGAAGATAAAAGAATAGTAAAAAGTCCGAAAAGCTATAATTCGCAAATCGGGGTGCCGCTATCGGTTTGGCAAGCCAGACAGGAAGATGAGTTGGGGATATTCGAAGCAGGGATTTCGGAGCCATTCGAAATGGACAAACTGCAGACCATCATTCAACCTACCATTGGAATTTTTACCAACATTGGTTCAGCGCACGATGAGAATTTTATCAATACAGGTCAAAAGGTAGGGGAGAAGCTTAAATTGTTTACCCATGTAAAGTTGCTTATCTTTTGCATCGATCATAAAGAAATCACTGAAAAAGTATTTTCTTCCCCCATCATGAAGAATGTGAAAACATTCACTTGGAGTTATCATGGGAAAGCAGATTTGGTCATCAGCCGGGTAGAGAAAATGCAGCAATACACTTCCATCTGGGCTAAGCATTTGGACCATGAACTCCATATTCAAATTCCGTTCACCGATGAAGCCTCCATTGAAAATGCCATTCATTGTTGGTCTCTGATGCTGAGTATGAATTATTCACTAGAAGTAATTCAATCCCGAATGCTAAAGTTGAGTTCTGTTGCTATGCGTTTGGAAATGAAGGAAGGGATTAATAATTGTTCGGTAATCAACGATTCATATAACTCAGATGTGAAGTCCTTGGCCATTGCATTGGATTTTCTACAACAGCAAAAACAGCATCAGAAGAAAACCGTAATCTTATCCGATATTCTACAAAGCGGCAAGAATGACTTTGAGTTGTATCATGATGTTGCTGAACTTCTATTGCAAAACCATGTTAACAGAATTATCGGTATTGGGAAAGCCATGGCCTCTCATGCAAAGAATTTTGAGTCTTTGGATGCGAAATTCTTCAATTCTACGGAGCAATTTTTACAACAATATCCTTTATATGAATTTAATAATGAGGTAATTCTGGTAAAAGGCGCCCGATTTTTTGAGTTCGAAAAAATCAGCAAAGCCTTGCAGCAAAAAGCTCATGAAACGGTGTTGGAAATCGATCTCAGTGCTTTAATTCATAATTTGAATCATTACAGAGCAAAGTTGGAGCCTACAACCAAAATGATGGTAATGGTAAAAGCTTTCTCTTATGGAAGCGGAAGTTTTGAAATTGCAAATGCCTTACAATTTCATAGGGTAGATTATCTTGCTGTGGCCTATGCCGATGAAGGTATTGAGTTGCGCAGGGCAGGCATTAATTTGCCTATCATGGTAATGAATCCTGAAGAGCAAAGCTTCGATGCCATGATAAAGCACAAACTTGAACCGGAAATTTATAGTTTTCGAGTGTTGGAATTGCTATTAGAAAGCCTGAGCCGACTTTCCGAAACGGAAATGCAAAAAGTCAACATACATATCAAGTTCGATACCGGAATGCATCGTTTAGGGTTTGAGGAAAAGGACCTTAACGAATTGATATTGAGAATAAAAGAAAATCCGAGCTTGCATATTCAAAGTGCATTTACCCATTTGGCTGCGGTGGATGATTCTCGCCATGACGCATTTACGAATAATCAAATCAACGAATTCAAAAAGTTTAGTGATAAATTAAGCAAGGAATTGAATGTTGTTTTTTTGAGACATGTTTTAAATACTTCCGGAATCAGTCGATTTCCGGAGGCTCAGTTTGAAATGGTTCGTTTGGGATTGGGTTTATATGGAATTGCAAATGAAGTTGAAGTACAAAAGCTATTATTGAACGTAAGTACTTTGTCTACAAGAATTTCACAAATAAAAAATATTACCAAAGGAGAGTCGGTGGGCTATTCTCGAAGCTTTGTTGCTGAAAAAAACATGCGTATTGCCACCATTCCTATTGGATATGCCGACGGTTTCAGTCGAGGTTTTGGGAATGGGGTGGGTTATGCAAAGATTCATGGGGAAAAAGCATATATTGTTGGTAATGTTTGTATGGATATGTGCATGCTTGACATCACCAATTTTAGCTGTAACGAAAATGATGAAGTGATCATTTTTGGTGATGACCTTCCGGTAAAAGAACTATCCGATTTGCTCCATACCATTCCTTATGAAGTTCTTACGGGCATTTCTCGCAGAGTGAAAAGAATATATTTCCAAGAATAAACGACATGCAAGCACAAAAACTTTCTATACTGATTCCTGCATACAATGAAGCCAATACCATTCACTTGATTTTGGATAAAGTGAAGGCGGTTCAATTGCCTCAAAATTTGACAAAAGAAGTGGTCATAGTGAACGATTGTTCAAAAGATGCCACTGTTGAGGCTATTGAGCATTATATTAAATTGAATCCGGATTTGACAATTCTTTTATTTACTCAGCCGGTAAATATGGGAAAAGGTGCAGCATTGCATAAAGCCATTGAAATTGCTACAGGTGAAATTATTGTAATTCAGGATGCCGATTTAGAGTATGACCCTGAGGAGTATAACATTTTGCTTAAGCCTATTTTAATGGATGTAGCCGATGTCGTTTATGGCTCTCGTTTTATTGGCGGAAATCCCCATCGTATTTTGTTTTTTTGGCACACCATTGGAAATCGTTTTTTAACTTTCCTTTCCAATATGTTTACCAATTTGAACCTGACCGATATGGAAACATGCTACAAAATGTTTCGTTCCGATATTGTTAAATCCTTGAAGCTCAAAGAAAAACGATTTGGATTCGAACCTGAAGTTACAGCAAAAGTATCACGAATACCATTGATCCGTATTTATGAAGTCGGTATTTCCTATTTTGGCAGAACCTATGCCGATGGAAAGAAAATCGGTTGGAAAGATGGTGTTAAAGCCATTTATTGCATTTTAAAATACAATATATTTTCAAAATAAGACTTTTGGGATTTGTTTTCTGTGGAATGGATTTGCTTTAAAGCGTCTCTAAAAGAGCTCCCTCATTAATCTTTTTTCAAAGGTTGAGCAAATTGCATAACATCATCCAACGAAATTTCCTTATCGCATAAAATGGTCAATCTTTCAATCACATTTCTCAACTCCCTAATATTTCCTGTCCAAGGGTATTTTTTCATTTCTTCCATCGCCAAAGGATGAAAGGATATTACCGGTTTTCCTTGGTTGTTGCAAATATCATTCAAGAAATATTGAATAAGTAAAGGGATATCGTCGGTTCTGTCTTTTAAGCTGGGAACTTTTATTAAAATAACGCTCAATCTATGATATAAATCTTCGCGGAAATTGTGGTTAGCTATTTCTTCCACCAAATTTTTATTGGTTGCAGCAATTACCCTAACGTCCACCGGAATGTCTTTTTCTCCTCCAATACGAGTGATTTTATTTTCTTGCAACGCCCTCAAAACTTTAGATTGGGCAGAAAGGCTCATATCTCCAATTTCATCCAAAAATAAGGTTCCTCCATCAGCTTGCTCAAAGTTGCCTTTTCGTTGTTTGATGGCTGAAGTAAAAGATCCTTTTTCATGTCCAAATAATTCACTTTCAATGAGTTCAGATGGAATAGCTGCACAGTTTACTTCAATGAATGGCTGGCAAGCCCTTTTGCTTTTTTCATGAATCCAATGTGCCACCAATTCTTTTCCTGTTCCATTTTCTCCGGTAATCAGCACCCTGGCATCGGTGGGAGCTACTTTTTCAATGATGTCTTTGATTCTTTGAATACCAACCGACTCCCCAATCATTTCATATTTTTGAGATACTCTGGTTTTAAGAATTTTAGTCTCCTTCATTAAAAAAGATTTGTCCATGGCGTTGCGAACAGTAATCAATAATCGGTTCAAATCGAGGGGTTTAGCAATATAATCAAAAGCACCCTTTTTTATTGCTTCTACGGCTGTTTCAATGGTTCCATGACCTGAAATCATCACAACCGGGACTTCATAATTCTTTTGAATTTTTTCCAATACTTCAATCCCATCCATTCTGGGCATTTTTATATCGCATAAAACCATGTCAAAAACCTGGGTTTTTAATATATCAAGGCCTTCAATGCCATCGGAAGCATCCATGATTTCATATTTCTCATACTCTAAAATTTCTCTGAGGGTATTGCGTATGCTTTTTTCGTCATCAATGATCAGAATTTTTGCCATAAATCATTTTTATTATTTTCACTGCAAAGATAGATTAGAATCTTGACGGAGAGAAAGAAATCTTACCGTTAACTGAATTTTTATGGCCGAAAACTAAACAGCATTTGATTGTTTTAAAAAAACATATATCTTTGTCCTTTTAAAACCGAAATAAAATATAATAGCAGTTAGAAAATGAAAAATAAAAAATTACTCATTAGCATTGTATCTGTAGCATTTGTTGCTATAGTTATTTCAAGCATCAACTTTCAATTTGGGAAAAAACAACTCTACCAAACTCGCAGTTTTTCTTCTAAGTTGCTCAGCCAAAATATTAACGGCGCTGTTCAATGGCTTTCAATGTTGCGTTGCGACCCATTAACAGGAACCGTAGATCAAACCATTTTCTTACAAGCAAGAAAAATGGTTGAATTAATGGAAGCCAATCAGGAAAAAGCCCTTGGGCTGACATGGACGGAATTGGGTCCAGATAATGTAGGTGGTAGATGTCGTGCAATCTTGTTCGACAAAAACAACCCTAGCATCATGTATGCCGGTGGTGTCAGCGGCGGACTTTGGCGCTCCACTACCTTTGGTACTTCTTGGGTAAAAGTAAACGGTATTGTTGATAATTTAGCAATCACTTGTATAACTCAAGGCCTTTCCGGTGAAATTTATGCCGGTACAGGTGAAGGTCTTGCTCAACCATCAGGCATTAATTTCAACTCAGGTCAAATGGGGGGTGGAATTTATAAATCTACCGATGGAATTAACTTTACAGTATTGGCCAGCACAAAGCCTACGCTTACTCTTACTAGCACCAGTGTTGATTGGGGTTTAATAAACCGCATTGCCGTTTCTCCTTTAACCGGAAATGTGTATGCTTCTACCGGAAATAATGTTAAAATGTCGTCCAATGGTGGAACTACTTGGAAGAATTTAAAATGCTTAAATGGAACTATTTTGCAGACCTTAGGAGGTTCTCCTGATATTAAGGTACATTCAGATGGCTCCATGGTGGTTACCTCCGGATCTAATATTTATGTTTCAAATAATGGTAACGACTCCACTTTTGTAAAGCGTACCACCACAGATTTTACAGGTGCCGGAAGAATTGAAGCTGCTTTTGCTCCTTCTAATTCCAATGTAATTTATGCCTCTGTAGCTAAAACAGATGGTTCTTTATTAGGTGTTTTAAAATCTGAAGACAAGGGTGTAACCTGGTTAAAAATTGCTCCGGGAGGAAGTAGTTCCTTGAATATATTTGGCGATAACAACCAAGGTTGGTATGATAATGCAATTGCTGTTTCTCCAAGCGACCCAAACACTGTTTATGTTGGAGGTATTGATATGTGGAAAGGAGTGAAAGTTCAAGATGGAGCTCCTTATAGTTGGACTCAATTAACTGAATGGTTTAACCCATCTTCAACACATTTTGTTCATGCTGACCACCATGCTTATGTTTTCCACCCAACCGACCCAAATACCCTATTTGTAGGTTGTGATGGAGGAATTTTCCGTTCTCAAGATGCAGGCGTAACTTTTAGCTGTTTAAATAAAAACTTCAATGTTACCCAATTCTATGCTGTTGCATGTAGCAATAATGGATCCGTTATGGGAGGAACTCAAGATAATAGTACTCCTTATATTAATTTCCACGGAAACGATTCCATGGCAGCCAATGTGCTTTTTGGCGGTGATGGCGGTGCAGCTGCATTTTCTACTATAAATACTAAGGCCATGATAGTAAGTACTTATAACGGTAAAATTGGTCGTTCTTCTGATGGAGGAGAAAATTTTGGAAAATACGATGACATTTTTATGCCTCGTTGGGTTACCCTTAGTGGTGGGGTTTATACCTTTAATTTTAATGCTTCCTTTGTAACGCCATTAATTATGTGGGAAAGCATTAACGATTATACAGCTCCAGATTCAATTAAATACAGACCTACTCATCCTGTTTCTGCCGGGACTACTTTAAATTTAAAGAGTAAAAACAATGTGTATCCATTTAGCTATACTACTCCCATTGCAATGGATTCTCTTACCGATTATGCTATACAAGATCCAGTTCAAAATAAATTATTTCTTGGAATTGCCGGTGGTGTGCTAATGACCAAGCAGGTACTGGATTTTTCAAAGGTTCCTGTCTGGAATCAAATATGTCACTTTACAAATAGCGAGGTTGTTCAATCCATGGCGGTAACAAAATCAGGAGATATATTATACGTTGGAACTCAAAATGGTGCATTATATCGAATTTCAAATATTAATGCTTCAATTGATTCTTTAAATACTGATTACAACAGCGCATCCTGCGCTATGGTAACTTCCTCTCTCGGAACTTTTGGAAGACCTATCACATCGGTTGCAGTGGATCCTAACGACGCCAATAGAGTTGTATTTACTTTAGGAAGTTATGGCAGTTATTCTTCATGGGTTTACTTAAGCGAAGATGCAACATCAGCTACACCCACTTTTACTGCAAAACAAGGCAACTTACCTACCATTCCTGTATATGCTTCATTAATTGTACTTAATAATCCAAACCATGTTATTATTGGAACGGAATATGGTATGTATGCAACTTCGGATATCACTGCCGCAAGTCCGGTTTGGACCATCGAAAATGGAGGTGAATTTACTGAAAAGGTACCTGTATTTATGATCACGCAACAAACGAATAACTTCCCATATAAAGTGGTAACTACCTTAGATCCAAGCGGTAATCTGGTTACTTCAACCTTCCCGGGAACCACAAATTATGGAAGCATATATATAGCTACTCATGGTAGAGGATTTTTCCAATGCAACAAATATTTAAGTATTGGCGAAAACCAATCCATTAGTGAAGAAATGCCTACGCTTAAAGTTTACCCGAATCCGGTTTCAAGTGTTGCCAATGTTAATTTCAATATTAAGCAATCGGGAAATGTAAGCTTTAATGTGTATGATTTAAGAGGAAGATTAGTGAAAACCCAAACCTTAACTCAACAAACAAAAGGATCAGGAAAATATACGTTCGACTGCAGTAATTTTGAAAATGGCACCTATATTATTCAAATGATTAGTAACGGAAACAAAGTATCCGGTAAATTCATCGTAAATAAATAGGGATGCATCATAAAAAGAAAACCGCTTTGAGAAATCAGAGCGGTTTTTTTTATGGAATAAAAAAATCGATGAATTTACATTCTCTGCTTTAGTGATTCAAACATTACAATGGCTCCTGCCACGGAAACATTCAAAGAGGCAATATTGCCTTGCATAGGAATATTGAGTATGTGATCGCTGATTTTTAACATTTCAGAGGAAATACCGTTTTCCTCTGATCCTAGTAAAAGAACTACCGGTAAATCGAGTTTAACAGAATGATACACTTCATTCCCTTTTTCAGAAATGCTACACACCAATAGACCTGAGTTTTTTAAATATTTTAATGAAGCCAATAAATTTGGTGTTCTGCAAACCGGCATCGACATGAGCGCACCTGAGGAAGTTTTAATAGCATCCTGATTGATTTGTGCAGCTCCTTTCTCCGGAATTAATATCGCATGAACTCCTGCGCAGGAAGCCGTTCGGGCTAAAGCTCCAAAATTTCTTACATCAGTGATTCTGTCTAAGGCTAAAATAAAAGGAACTTCAGCATTTTCATACAATGTGGGTAGTAACTGGGTGATATCCTGATAAGTAATTTCAGATATATAGCCTATAACTCCTTGATGGTTTTTGTTTTTATAGTGTTCGAAACGCTCTGCAGGTAAAATTCGATATGGAATTTCGGCTTTTCTCAATTCGGCAAGTAGCTCATTGAGATGTTCACCACGATTCCCCTTTTGAATAATCACTTTTTCAATGTCTTTTCCAGCAATAACAGCTTCCATCACAGGATGAATCCCGTATATCAATTTTTCTTTTTTTATGGTCATAGTTTTTTTGGTTTATTGGCGCCAGCCATCTACTCCTTGATACCAGTAACTTTTAAATGAAGAGTTTCGGTCAAGGACATAATCATTGTCGCAAAATGGATTTTCCACTTTGTTGAAATAATAGCTTATTGATAAAGAACTTTTTTCGTTTCCATAAATCCATTTTTCGCTTTCGCTGCCAATGTATACAATGGAAGGAGGTCCAAAAATAATATACATCATGCCTCTATCGGTCTTCCAACCATCAGTATATGAAGTAAAAAAACAATTGGCATCCTGAATGCGATTGTAATAATTTCGAATCAACTTTTTAGCCCGCTCCGGAGTGCCTCCAAGTGATAGCCAAAATTTGTCCATCGCTAACTTTTTATCTTTTGCTTTTAAAATTTCGTCAAATTCACTTTTAGTTGTGATGTATTTGGTACAAGGGAACATTTCTTCGATAGTGGATACTTCCGGAAAATTTTGACTTCTTGCAAATACGCTAAACCCTGATGAAGAAGCAGAGTCAACTTGAAAAAGGTAAAAATAATTTTTTGGAATGTCAAAATATTCAGTTTCTCCATCATGCAATTGCAAGCTGAAAACACTGTCAGGTTTAAAGTTAAAGGGCTTCAAAACGGATTCAGAAAATGGAGGTTGAGCCATAGGAAAATCTTTTTTATATGCTTTCACCAAAAGTTTCTGCTGTTTTAATAATGTTTTTATGCAGGTTTTTTCTCCCGGAAATACATAATTTCTTGGAATCATACTCTTGTTTTCATCTAGTAAAACGAAATTACTGCGGTCGGTGGGATGACTTCGGTCAAGGTTTTGAATGCGTATATATGTTTGTTGACTATTTAAATCGGTAAGGGTGATTTTTACTATATAATCATTAGGTGCTGAGGTTTTGAGTTCAAATTCATGTGAATGGATGAGGTTTATTCCATACCCAACAGAATCACAATAATATACTGATGCACTATCTATTAAATGGTAAGATTCGAGGGAGGGGTAAAGCTGATAAAGTAAAGAATATGAGGCACATGGGGTAAGACTTCCTTGTTTTTTTTCATACTGTAAATTTGATAATGAAATATTGACACTAAGTTTACTTGTTGAATCGGAGGTATTAAAAACAAGAGGTTTTAAAACGAAATATTTTAGGTTGCTGGCATAAAGTTCCGCCATATTACTATATGCAATTCTTCCGGTTGTATAACATCCTTGAAATGAAACGATTAGAATGAAAAGAGATGAAATGAAAAACAATGGGTGGCGAAAATATTTCATATTACAATACGCTGTTTTCATTGTCAATTAAAAACTTTTCCGGAATGGATTTGGTGGTTTTGCTCCCCAACAGTTTCATTTTTTCAACCCTGCCTATTAAATTCCCGGTGCCGCTACTGAGTTTTTTATGCCCATCTTGATAAGTGCCCTGGAGACGACCTATTTGTTCTCCAAGGGTTTCAAAATCTTTAAGGAAACCACAGAATTTATCATACAAAGAACCTCCAAGCTCTGCAATTTCTTGAGCATTCCTCGATTGTTTTTCCATTTTCCATAAGGATGCCACAGTTTTAAGGGTAGCAAGCAAATTCGTAGGGCTGACTAAAACAATTTTTTTATCCCAAGCGTAATTGAAAAGCTCAGAATCGAATTGTATGGCAATACTGAAAGCAGCTTCGATGGGCATGAATAAAAGTACAAAATCGGCAGTACGTATTAAGCTGCCGGTTTCATAAGATTTGTTTGCTAAGATGTCGATGTGCGACCGCACCGATTTAATATGAAGCTTTAAAAAGGATTCTTTTTCTGACTTTTCTTCCGAATTGATGAATCCACTGTATGAAACCAAAGAAACTTTTGAGTCAATAACAATATGTTTATTGTCGGGAAGCTTAACAATAACATCCGGACGAATGGTTTCGTTATGGACATTTTCCATACTTTGCTGTACTTCATATTCAACTCCTTTAACTAAACCGGAACGCTCTAAAACCCTTTCAAGTACCATTTCACCCCAGTTGCCTTGCGATTTATTATCTCCTTTCAAGGCTTTGGTTAAGTTATTGGCTTCTTCACTTATTTTATTATTCAATTCGTATAGTTTCTTAACTTCTTCTCTCAAAGAAACCTGATCCCTCATGCCTTTTTCGTGAGTCTCCTCAACTTTTTTTTCAAATTGAAGGATTTTTTCTTTTAACGGATTTAGAATGTCTCCAATGTTTTTCTGGTTCACAGTGGCAAACTCATTCGAGTGTTCCTTGAATATTTTATGGGCTAAATTTTCAAATTCTACCGTAAACTTTTTCTGCAAATCGTCCATTTCAATCTTTTGAGAACTCAGTTTTTCTTGAATGTCTTTCTGTTCTGTGCTTAAGGTTGCATTCTTAGAGCTGAGTTCCGAATTTTGCAAATGAGCCTCTTTTAATTCCTCAGAAAGGGTACTGAATTGTTCTTGAAGACGCAGTAAACTGTTTTCTGCAACAGCTTGTAATTGAGAAGCTTCTGCGATTTTAATAAGATAGGTTTTTTCTAAAGCAGATTTGCTTTCCGCTATATCGAGGAGTTGTTTTTTTTGAGCCAATTTCAAAAGAATGTAGCCAATGCTTATTCCAATAAGCCCACCAACCAATAAATACAGCATGTCCATGTAAATAGAAATATATTGAAAGAATGAGTAAAAATACGATAAAATCTTTTTTCAATTACCTTTGCACCACAAATAAATGCTAAACATGGAATTTAAAAAGGGGGATAGAGTGCGTTTCCTAAACGAAGTTGGTGGTGGAGTCATCAGCAAATTGGGAAGTAGAAACATGGTTTATGTTATGATAGAAGAGGGATTTGAGATACCCGTTTTAGCAAATGAGCTCATTAAAATTGATCCGGTAACTGCTGCTGAAAGAATGTTTGATAAGGAAATCCATGTTGAACTCCCCTTTGAAAATGAGCCTTTGAATAAAGAGCCTGAAGTTAATAGTTCTAAACTGAGCAATTATTCCACTCCCAAAAAGTTCGAAAAGGGCATTTATCTTGCATTTGCACCTCACGACCAAAAATGGTTGCTTACCGGTATGATAGATTTGTATTACATCAATAACACTTCTTATGATGTTTTGTATAGCATATTACTGAAAACCAATGCCTTGGTGTATGGAGCAGATTATGGAAATGCCGAACCATATTCTAAAGTGTTGATTCAAACCATTAATAGAGAGGAACTTGAGAATTGGTCACGAGGTTATGTGCAGGTTGTTTTTCACCCAAATAATACAGCAAGGGCACTTATGCCTATGCATTCAGAATTTTCGATAAAAATGACGAGAATGAACGACCAAGAGTCTTATATTCACTCTTCATTTATTAGCGAAAAATCGATTATTGTTGATTTGGGTATGGGTTTACCTATGGTGCTTGAAGCGCAAAAAGAAACCCCTCGATCGACTGTATCAAAAGAAATCCCAAAGGATTATTTTATTGACAAGCATTTGATTGATAATCAGATAGCGGAAGTGGATTTGCACATAGAGAAGTTGTGTGAAGGGAACAAGCCCAACGATAATGGAGAAATTTTGAAATTGCAGTTCGATTATTATACCCGCTGCATTGAAAGTGCACTTGAAAAACGACTTAAAAAAGTTATTTTTATTCATGGGGTCGGAAGTGGGGTATTGAAAAGTTTAATCCGTGGCGACTTAAAGCAATTTGCAAATATTACTTTTAGCGAGGCACCTTATGAAAAATATGGTTATGGTGCACTGGAAGTAAAAATAGGGCAATAAGGGAAAAAGCTTAGTGCTTAATACAAAGTTTTATACCAATAGAAGGTATTAAGAACCCGCTGTTAATAAATAGCATAATTCTATGGAATGCACACCTCTTTAGCTGCTATTTTTGTAAGGTAAATCCATAAAATGAAAAGAATCATTACTTATAATGTGAACGGCATTCGTGCTGCTGTGGGGAAAGGTTTGCTGGAATGGATTCAAGTGGCGGATCCCGATGTGCTTTGTTTACAGGAAATTAAAGCCAATACTGAAGACGTCCCCGTATTGCTGTTTAATGAAATTGGGTATCAAGTTTATTCTTTTTCTGCCCAAAAAAAAGGATACAGTGGGGTGGCAATTCTTTCTAAAACGGAACCAGATAAGGTGGTTTATGGCATGGGTATCCCAAAGTATGATTTCGAAGGTCGGTTTATTCGTGCCGACTTTGGTGATGTTTCGGTGATCAGTGTTTATCATCCATCCGGAACCAGTGGAGACGAACGTCAGGCTTTTAAGATGCAATGGTTAGAAGATTTCATTACTTATATAAATGAACTAAAAAAAACACGTCCGCATTTGATTATTGCAGGTGATTATAATATTTGCCATAAACCTATCGACATACACGATCCTATTCGAAATGCAAATTCTTCAGGGTTTTTGCCCGAAGAGCGTGAATGGATTACCCGATTTTTGGGAACCGGTTTTATCGATTCGTTCCGATATTTTAATTCGGAACCACATCAATATTCTTGGTGGAGCTTTCGTTCCAATGCGCGCTCCAAAAACTTAGGCTGGCGTATCGATTATAATATGGTCAGTGAATCCTTGAAGGAAAAACAAAAGCGTTCGGTAATTCTGCCCACCGTAATGCACTCTGACCATTGTCCTGTATTGCTCGAAGTAGATTTTTAAAACACACACGAAACATGAAAAAATCAATTGGAATTTTTATTGGGTTAGTTATTATTGCAACTTCCTGTGTTACTGAGAAGAAGTACAATGAATTGCTGGGGGAAAGAAACAAATGTTCGGAAGATTTGGCATACATTAAAAGCAAAAATGTAGAGTTGTCCTCCACCATTTCAGACATGGAGAAGGAATTAAATAAATTGAAATCTTCTGTTAAAGCCTTGGTTAAAGATACTACCGACTTAAGTATGGGTTTGACTGAAATTACTGAAAAGTATACTAAGTTGAAGGACGATTACGATTTAATGTTGAAAAACCTGAATTCTCAACTCTCAGGAAACAAAAATGAGTTTTCCAAAACCCTAACCGACTTGCAAAACACTCAAGAGAACCTTCTGAAACAGGAAAACCAGTTAAATGCTCAAAAAAAAGAACTTGAAAACCTGAACAAAGCCTTGGAGCTTAAAGAAGCCAAGCTGCTTGAACTTCAATCGGTGTTGAATAAAAAAGATTCAGCTGTAAACGCCTTAAAAACTAAAATTTCGGATGCTTTGATGGGATACGAAAATAATGGGTTGACCATCCTAAAAAAGAATGGAAAGGTGTATGTTTCTTTAGATGAAAAGCTCCTTTTTGCTCCCGGAAGCTATACCATTGCTACCACTGGAGCCGAAGCATTAAAGAAATTGTCAAAAGTACTCGAAAGCAATACTGATATCAATGTAATGATAGAAGGACATACAGATGATGTCCCTTATAATGGTGTAAATCAACTGAAAGACAATTGGGATTTAAGTGTGATGCGAGCCACTTCGGTCGTGAAAATATTGTTGCAAGGCTCTACTATCGATCCTAAAAGAGTTTCAGCTGCCGGAAGAAGTGAATATTTTCCCATTGATGGCTCCAAAACCAAAGAAGCCCGTGCGAAAAATCGCCGAACCGAAATTATTCTTACACCCAAATTGGATGAGCTGTTAAAAATGCTAGAAAACAACTAAGGTTAATCTGGGTTTAAATATAGCTAATTGCTAAAAATATTGATATTCAGCATTTTAGATTCAGTTTAATAACCTTTGATAGGCCATTTTACAAATCATAAAAGTTCTTGCCATATTTTATTATCGATTTGATTTTCTTAACTTCTTTCGATTTAGGTATTATTACATAAAGACAAGCGGTTTTAAGAAAAAAATCCCTATTTTTGCAATCTTCAATCTTAAATTTAACAAGCATGTTTGCCTATATTCGAGGAAAATTGGTAGAAAAAAATCCGGCTTATGCTGTTATTGAAACTCAAGGTGTTGGGTATATGTTACATATTTCTATTCACACCTACGAAAAATTGCAAGACATTGAAAATTGTAAACTCTTTACCCATTTAGTGATAAAAGAGGATGCTCACACCCTGTATGGTTTTATTGATGACTTTGAAAGAGACGTATTTCGTAATTTAATTTCGGTTTCCGGAATTGGGCCCAATACCGCTCGCATGATGCTTTCTTCCATGAATCCGGATGATGTTTGCCAAGCGGTAGCCACCGGAAATATTGGATTATTGCAAACCATTAAAGGTATTGGGGGCAAAACAGCTCAAAGAGTGGTTATTGAATTGAAAGATAAGTTGGCAAAAAAGACAGTAATCTTGGAAAATTCTTCCATTGCAAACAATACAATTCAACAAGAAGCGTTATCAGGATTAATTATGCTCGGATTTGTTCGTAATGTTGCTGAAAAGGCAATTTTTAAAGTTGTAAATAACTCAGAGGGAAGTTTAAGCGTTGAAGAACTCATAAAAAGAGCATTGAAAATATTATAATATAATTGAAATAGGCTTGGAGAAATTTGTACTTAATATATTTAGAGTTTCCTTTTTTTCTGCTGTTATTTTTATAGTATTCGGAACCAATGCAGGAGTAGAAAAGCGTTTCATCAGCAATCGCATATTCCCCCCCGATAGTATTCAGCCGGATTCAAATAGTACCGAGTGGAAAAACAAATTAGTATATCCATTTCCTGATAAAGATTATGTTTTTCCGGGAACAGATCATCGCAATCCTATTTACTTAGAGGAACCCAAAAACATTAAAACGAATATTGATTATGACCCTCAAAGTCGTGAATACAACTTTACTCAAAAAATAGGGGAAACTCAATACGGAGCCACCAATTCAATGTCATTCAAAGAGTTTCAGAAGTTTGATATGGACAAGGAATTGCAAAAATATTGGCGTGAAAGGGGAAGGAATTCAGGCATGGGTTCGAGAAACTCTATTATTCCTAAACTCAATTTTGGAGGGGAATTGCTTGACAAAATTTTTGGAAATACCTCTATCGATATTCGCCCATCAGGTTCTGCAGAATTGATTTTTGGGGTTATTTATAATAAACGAGATGACCCTTCGATTGCTGTGAAACAGCGCAGTACTACGAATTTCGATTTTCAGATGAAAATTCAAATGAGTGTAGATGCTAACATTGGGGATAAAATCAAATTTAAAACCAATTATAATACTGAAGCTACTTTCGATTTTGAAAATAAAATAAAGCTGAAGTATGAAGGGAAAGAAGATGAAATTATAAAACTGATTGAAGCAGGGGATGTGAGCATGCCACTCAATAGTCAATTAATCCCCGGTAGTCAGGCCCTTTTTGGATTGAAAACAAAACTTCAGTTTGGTAAAACTACTGTAACCGGTGTGTATTCAGAGCAGAAGAGCCAAACCTCTTCTATCACTGTTTCTGGTGGTGCGCAAACCAGCTCTTTTAATTTTAAAGCGGATCAGTATGAAGAAAGTAAGCACTATTTTCTATCTCAGTACTTCTATAATCACTATAACCGCTTTTTAAGTCGACTTCCCCTTGTTTCTTCTCCAATCAATATTGTTAAAATTGAAGTTTGGAAAACAAATATTGGTGCTGCCACTACAGATAACAGAAACGTGGTGGCTTTTACCGATTTGGGTGAGTTTATTCCTTCCAATCCAAACTTTCATCCAAACTTTATGTTTCCCCATGGCTATGATTCCTTGCCGGATAAAAGGGCAAACGATATGTTTTTAGTGAGCAACCCAAATTATATTGATCCTACTCAAGTGCGTAACATTAACAGTGTGAGTAGCTATTTAACAGGGAAAAACTTGATTTCAGGAACAGATTATGAAAAAGTGGAATTAGCCCGAAAGCTGACCCCTCAGGAATATACTTTTAATGCAAAATTAGGATTCGTATCTCTCAATACCACCTTGAACCCGGATCAAGTTTTGGCAGTGGCTTATCAATTCCAAATTTTAGGCGATACCACCATCTATCAAGTTGGGGAATTTTCAAACGAAGTGAGCGCACCCAATTCGCTTGCCGTAAAATTGGTTAAAAGTGCGTCATTAAACACCCAATCTTCTCTTTGGAAATTAATGATGAAAAATGTGTATTCTTTGGGTGCATACCAAGTTAATAAAGAAGATTTTAGGTTAAATGTTTTATATTCAGGAGATAACAACGGTGTTCCTAATGGATTTTTTACATCAGGGCCTTTACAAGGAATTCCTTTAATCCGCCTTATGGGCTTAGATCGTTTGAATACTCAATTAGATCCAGTCCCCGACGGAATTTTCGATTTTATTGACCAAGCGGCAACCAACGGGGGTACCATTCAAGCTTCCAATGGAAGGGTGTTTTTCCCAACAGTAGAACCTTTCGGAAAAGATATTCGTGCGTTATTTTGCAGTAATTGTCCCGACACCTTGTTTGCCAGTAAATATGCCTACGATTCTCTTTATACATTAACCAAAACCGGCGCCCAGCAGTTTCCTGACAAAAACAAATACATCTTAGAGGGATTTTATAAATCTGCCGCTGGGTCGGAGATTTCTATTGGTATGGGCAACATTCCTCAAGGATCAGTCCGAGTTACCGTTGGTGGACTGGTACTTACCGAAAATGTGGACTACACGGTGGATTATACCATGGGAAGGGTTAGAATTATCAATGAAGGGATATTAAATTCCGGAACCCCAATCAATATTTCCACAGAAAGCAATACCCTTATGAGTTTTCAGACCAAAACATTTATGGGTTTGCATGTGAATTATGAGGTAAATAAAGATTTTAATATTGGAGCTACGATTTTAAATTTGCGTGAAAAGCCGATTACTCAAAAGGTGAATTTTGGCGATGAACCCATTAATAACACCATTTGGGGTTTAGACCTTGCCTATCAAACTGATTCTAGATTGATTACCAAATTGGTTGACGCTTTGCCTTTGATTCAAACAAAAGCGCCCTCGAAAATCAATTTTTATGGTGAGTTTGCTCAGTTTATTCCGGGACATTCAAGTGCCATTGGTTCTACTGGTACTTCATACATAGATGATTTTGAAGGCACCAAATCTTCTATTGACTTAAAAAATATAGGAACCTGGTTTATGGCCAGCACTCCTTTAGGTCAGCCAACCCTTTTTCCGGAAACTAATTCTAACACACTTGCATACGGTTTTAACCGAGCAAAATTGGCTTGGTATGTTGTCGACCCTCTGTTCTATCGTTCCAGTAGTGAAAAACCTGCAAATATAACTTCTGATGACCAGTCGAAACCCTATGCAAGAGAAATTTTAGAAAATGAAGTGTTTCCAAATAAACAGGCGCCAAATGGACAACCTACCAATATTGCTGTGTTAAATTTGGCATATTACCCCAGCGAACGCGGTCCTTATAATTACGATGTAACACCAACCACATACTCAAGTGGTTTAAATGTGGATGGCACATTAAAAAACCCGGAAACCCGTTGGGGAGGTATCATGCGTAAAGTGGAAACAACTGATTTTGACGCCACTAACGTTGAATATATTGAATTTTGGATGATGGATCCGTTTATTACCGATCCTAACCATAGCGGTGGGAAGTTATATTTCAATTTGGGAGATATTTCTGAAGATATTTTAAGAGACGGACGAAAGAGCTTCGAGAATGGATTACCTACAACCGCTGTGGTTACTAATGTTGACACTACCATTTGGGGCAGAGTTCCCAATATGCAGCCTGTAGTCAATGCTTTTGATAATGATTTAAATTCCAGACAATATCAGGATGTTGGTTACGATGGTTTAAACGATGCAGATGAAATTAGTTTTTTTGATACTACTTATGTTCAAAAAGTTCGAGCAGCTTTCGGACCCACATCTCAAGCTTATTCTAATGCGTCTTCAGATCCATCCGCCGACGATTTTCATTATTTCAGAGGAGCCGATTTTGATAATGCAGATGTCAAAATTTTAGACCGATATAAAGCTTTCAATGGTCCTGAGGGCAACTCAACCACACCCACTGAACTGGGAACCACTTTGCCCAATGTGGAAGATATTAACAATGACAATACACTGAGCCAGGAAGAAAAGTATTACCAATATCACATTGATTTAAAGCCTGAAAAAATGGTAGTAGGCGAGAACTATATTGCCGATATGTATGAAGCTACCGGAGTTCCTTTGGCAAATGGAGGGACTACCAATTGTAAATGGTATCAATTTAAAATACCCGTCCGCAACCCGGAGAAAGTGGTTGGCCAAATTAATGGCTTTCAGTCGATTCGATTCTTAAGAATGTTCTTAAACAATTTTACCCAACCGGTGATTTGTCGTTTTGCAACCTTTGAGTTGGTTAAGAGTGATTGGAGAAAATATAATAACGATTTATTAGCACCTGGAGACTATGTACCTGGAGGTCCCGCTGCGGATACCAAATTTGAACTTTCCGCGGTGAGCATTGAAGAAAATGGCGCACGTATTCCTATTCCTTATGTTTTACCTCCCGATATTGTTAGAGAAATAAATCAAGCTACAACGAATTTACAGCAATTAAATGAACAATCTTTAGTGTTAAGAGTGTATGATTTGTTGGATGGTGACGCCAGAGCCTGTTACAAAACGACTACTTTCGACATGCGACAATTCAAGAACTTGAAAATGTTCGTTCATGCTGAAAAACTGAAAGCCAATGAATCTCTAAATAAAGGAGATTTGACCATGTTTGTTCGATTGGGGTCAGATTTTACCCAAAACTACTACGAATATGAGCTTCCATTAAGTTTTACCACTTGGGGCACACCGGCTACTGACGACCGATCTATTTGGCCTGACCAGAATCAAATGATTATTGAGTTGCAAAAACTTATAGATGCAAAACAAAATCGTAATATTGACATGCGTAAAGGTATTTCGGGGGTTTCTTTAAGTACGCCTTATATGGTCATGGATGGAAGTAATAAAATTTCTGTGATGGGTGCACCCAATATTGCTGATGTAAGAACCATCATGATAGGAGTGAGGAACCCTAAAAAGAGGTATATTAGTGATAATGATGATATGCTTCCTAAATCGGCTGAAATTTGGGTAGATGAATTACGTTTAACTGATTTTAATGAAATCGGAGGTTGGGCTGCCACCGGAAGAATTCGCACCAATCTTGCCGATTTGGGAGACTTACAATTGGCTGGTCAAATCAGCACCCCCGGCTTTGGTAGCCTCGAAAAGAAAATCAATGAAAGACAAAAAGATCAAATTACCCAAGTTGACATTGCTACAAACATTGAATTGGGGAAATTCTTCGGGTCTAAATCAGGAATCCGCATCCCTATGCATTATGACTATTCCAATGTGACCAATAAACCCTTATATAATCCTTTAAATCCTGATACAAAACTTCAATCAGATTTAGATTCGTATGACAATACTTTTCAAAGTGATTCAGTAAAGAATATTGTAAACGATGTTACCACTCGGAAAAACATTAACTTCATGAATGTTAGAAAAGACAGAACAGGATCTTCTTCTAAAATGCATCTATGGGATATTGAAAACTTCGACTTATCTTATGCCTATTCTCAAATTAACCATAGAAATATTGACATCGTTTATGACACCAAGACCAAGCATGTGGGTGGTTTAGGATATAACTTTAGTACCAATCCAAAGAACATTCGTCCTTTTAGCAAATTTAAATTCTTAAAACATCCATCACTTGCTGCGGTTAAAGATTTTAATTTTAATTATTTGCCTAGAACACTTGGCTTTAGAACTGATATAAATCGTGAGTTTTCCGAAAAACTACTCAGAGCCAAAAGCATTGGAAATATCGTAATTGACCCTAGCTATATTAAAATATTTGAATGGAATAGAATTTACACCCTAAAGTATGACTTTTCCCAATCTCTGAAAGTGGATTATAACGCCACAGCCAATGCTCGGATTGATGAACCCCCGGGATTAATTGATACTAAGTCAAAGCAGGATTCTATTATCAATAATATTCTTGGTTTTGGTAGAATGACAAGATACAACCAAAATTTGGAAATTAACTATACCATTCCTATTAATAAAATACCCATACTTAATTGGGTGTCAGTTACTTCGAAATATGGCGGTACCTATCGTTGGGAAGCTTCTCCTTTATCCTTAAAAGAGCTTGGGAATAGCATTGAAAATTCAAATACCCGTCAAATTAACGGAAACTTGAATTTGGTTAACTTATACAATAAGATTGGATATCTCAAGAAGTTAAACTCAGGGCAATCAAGTAGCGCTTCGGTAAAGAATCCTTCTTCAGCATCTAATGATAAAAATTCCAAGAAAGGCAAGAATACCAAAACTAAGAAAACAGGTATTAAAGGTAAGTATGAACTTGATTCTACTGAGGTAGCTCCAAGTCCAAATTATTTAAAAATGATTTTGGATAATTCACTAAAATTGTTGATGAGTGTACGTTCAGTTTCAATAAGTTATTCTATCAATCAAGGGACCTTGATGCCCGGATTTACAAAATCTCCTGTAATGGTAGGTCAGGACTGGGGATCAGGAGCTCCGGGATTGGATTTTGTTTTTGGTGGACAAAGAGATATACGTCCGGATGCTGTAAATAATGGTTGGCTTACTACCGATACTTTGATGAACTACCCATATATGACCAAGAAAGCGGAGGTACTAAACTTCAGAGCGACCTTGGAACCATTCAATGATTTCAAAGTAGAATTAACGGCGAATAGGAACTATACGGAAATGCACCAGGAATATTTTAAGTATAGCCCTGCAAACGGAGGATTTATGCAGTTTTCCCCTTCCACAACCGGTAATTTTAGCATGTCGTACATGATCATTGGAACGTCTTTTACTGATAAAAATAATGTAGATAATTCCAGCGTGTTGTTTGAGCGATTTAAAGACTATAGAATTGAAATTGCAAACCGTTTGGCTAATCAAAATCCCAATTGGGATCGTACTTATAATGATACAACACATTTCCCGAATGGATATGGTCCAACTTCCCAAGATGTCTTGATTCCTGCGTTTTTAGCTGCATATTCAGGATCAAAAGCTTCCAATGCTTCACTCAACCCTTTCCCTGCCATTCCATTCCCAAATTGGAGAATTACCTATACCGGTTTAACAAAAATGAAATGGATTAAAAAGTACTTTAATAATGTTACTTTAGCTCATGGTTATACTTCTTCATACAGTGTGGGATCTTTTTCAACCAATATCCGATATCAGGCGGATGCAGATGGATATCAGTACATTAAGGATGTTCTAGGTAATTATATTCCCTCAAAGGAAATTGGGGTGATTTTAATTACTGAACAATTCTCTCCTTTAATTAGTATTGACATGACTTGGAAAAATAGCTTACTAACAAAGTTTGAATACAAGAAGTCAAGAAATTATTCCCTGAGCTTTTCAAATAACCAATTGACAGACGTTACCAGTTCTGAATTTGTTATTGGTTTAGGCTATAGAATTAAAAATATTGAATATTTCTTCAAAACCATTGGCTTGACTTCTGATAAAGGCAAGAAACAAAAAAGCGATTTAAATATAAAAGCAGACCTTTCTATCCGTGACAATAGAACCGTTTTACGAAAGATTGTAGAAGGGGTTGACCAAATATCTTCAGGTCAAAAACTTACTTCAATAAATATTTCAGCCGAGTATCAAATTAGTCAAAAAGTGACCGCGAAATTGTTTTTCGACGATCGTATCAACACTCCCTATGTTTCTTCACAATTCCCGATTACCAATATGAATACCGGTATCAGTATTAAGTTTACCCTTTAACTGATATTTCCCCAATTTCCGGATGTTTTTTCAATATCGTTTAAATGCCAAACAATGGGTCTGTTTTCAGCTTGAGCCAATTCGGGATCGGATTCGATTATTTTTGATGCAAACTCCCTGGCAATTTTGATGATTTTTTCATCTTTTGCTATATTCGCAATTTTTAAATTCACCATACCACTTTGCTCTAGTCCACTTAAGTCACCGGGTCCGCGGAGTTGCAAATCCACTTCTGCAACTTCAAATCCATTATTGGTTCTCACCAAGGTTTCTATTCTTTTTTTGGCTTCAGCAGTAAGTTTATAACTGCTCATTAAAATACAATACGATTGATCAGTACCTCTTCCTACTCGACCTCTAAGTTGATGAAGTTGGGATAAGCCAAATCTTTCAGCATTTTCTACCATCATGATACTGGCATTGGGAACATCTACTCCCACTTCAATAACGGTAGTGGCAACCATAATTTGAGTCTCTTTTTTGATAAACCGCTGCATTTCAAATTCTTTTTCTTGAGGAGTTAATTTCCCATGTACCATACTTATGGCGAACTCCGGTAAGGGGAAATCTCGACTCAAAGCTTCAAATCCTTCGTATAAATGAAGTAAGTCTAATTTTTCAGATTCATCGATGAGTGGATAAACAATATATACCTGGCGGCCTAATTTTATCTGATTTCGTATGAACCCCAGAACTTTTAATCGGGAATTATCAAAATAATGTAGGGTTTGAATTGATTTTCTTCCGGGTGGTAACTCATCGATAACACTAATATCTAAATCGCCATAAAGAGTCATAGCTAAGGTGCGGGGAATTGGAGTAGCGGTCATTACCAGAACATGGGGTAATTGTTCGTTTTTCTTCCACATTTTTGCCCTCTGGGCAACTCCAAATCGGTGTTGTTCATCAATAACCACCAAGCCGAGATTTAGAAATTGCACTTGGTCTTCAATTAGGGCATGGGTACCAATAAGAATGTCAATTTTCCCTTCTTGAACTTCAAGCAATAGCTGTTTACGGATTTTTCCTTTTACTGATCCGGTCAATAATCCCACGGATATTTCCATGCCCTCCAGGAAGCGTTTTAAGGTGCTGTAATGTTGCTGGGCAAGAATTTCAGTTGGAACCATAAGGCTGACCTGAAAGTGATTCCCAATGGCTATTAGCATGCTCATTAGAGCAACAAGGGTTTTGCCGCTTCCAACATCTCCTTGAAGGAGCCGATTCATCTGCTTGGCACTTGAAAAATCAGCGCGAATTTCTTTAATCACTTTTTTCTGAGCTCCTGTGAGTTCAAAGGGTAAATGATGATGATAGAAATCATTAAAAGCCTCACCAATAGTGGGAAAAACAAAACCTTTGCTTTTCTGTAATCGAATATGTTTGCTTTTGAAAAGTTGAACTTGTATAAAGAAAAGTTCTTCAAATTTTAAACGATAAGAAGCCCTTGAAAGAGCATCATGATTTTCAGGAAAGTGAATTTGAAGGAAGGCATTTTCCCGATCAGCAAGTCGCAAACTTTCTAATATGGGGCGAGGTAAGTTTTCAGGAATATTCCCTTTTGCTGATTGTAATAAATTAAATGTCAGTTTACTTATGCCTTTGCTATCCAATCCTTTAGTTTTAGACTTTTCTGTAGCACTATAAAAAGGATGAAATTTTACCGATTGCAGAGTCTCATTTTCTGTTGTGAGCTCAATTTCAGGATGAACAAAATTAAGATTGTTATTAAAAGTGGAAGGTTTCCCAAAAATGCTGTACAATCCTCCAAGCATTAATTTTTCTTTAACCCATTTAGCCCCCTGAAACCATACCAAATCAATTTCTCCGGTGCTGTCTGCGAATCTAACAACAAGTCTTTTCCCTCTTTTTTCTCCAACTTCTTTAATGGATAGTATTTGACCTTTAACTTGAATCCATGTAGTTTCTTGGCTTATTTGTGCGATGCTGTAGAATTGCGTTTTATCTATATATCTAAAAGGAAAATAGGTAAGTAAATCGCCAAAAGTAAAGATGGCCAATTCCTTTTTAAGAATCTCTGCTCGTATGGGACCTACACCTTTTAAATATTCAATAGGAGTTTGAAGAAAGTTATAAGTTCTCATGCATTACAATTTCAAATAAAAAACTCCCTGAAGTTAAATACAGGGAGTTTTCTTAATAAACTGATAGATTTAATATTCCCAAAGATCGTGTTCAAATTTGAAAATATCATCTTTTATTTTTTCCGATTGAAGGAGTGCATCCAATCCCAAAAGATAATCATTTATAGAGCGGTCGTACACATTCGATTCTTTAATAATATAGCTTCCAAACATACGCTTCCAAAATAAATCATCAAAACTAAAACGTGCCGCATCATTAAATCGGTTATACACTTCCTGACGGGCTAATATGCTTCTTAATTCAGGGAAATAAAACCAACACAAAGGTTTCACTCCAGTAATTTCACCTTTTTGATTTTTAGCTTCAACCATAGGGCAAAGACCGATTATGCGAAAATCTAATACGGATCGTTGTTTATCAATAAACCAATCTTCCTTAATCTTGTATTGTTTAATGTTTAATGGATTAAAAGTTTCAGTAATGATACTATCATATTCATCATAAGGAGGATCAGGACGTACAAGTTTTTGAGTATCTGTTCTGTTTATCTGAGATTCAACCATTTGGTAAGTTAAAGGTTGAATGAATTCATCTGTTCCGCCTGGAGGAGCATCGTATGCAACAATTACCCCTTCCTTACATGCATCGAGTAAAACACTAATTAAACTTTTCCATTGATTATGTGCCTTTTCTGGGTAAAGTAATGGATGATTAATTTTTTCTTTCAAATCGATAACTCTCCATACTCTTTTTTGCCACATCACATCAGCTTCTCTTACATCTACATAAGGTACAGCCTTATGATTCGCAACGCCATTTTTGTCATAAAAACCATCACGGGGAGGAGCATCAAAAACTTGTTGCTGGGCAAAAGAATAGCCGATTCCCCATAACATGATTACTGAACAAATTAAAAAAAGTTTTTTCATATAACCTCCTTTGGTTTAACTATGTTAATTAAGTTTTAAGTTGACGGGTTGTAAAGAATGGGATCCGTCTGGTCCTTGAGCTTTAATGTATTCAAACGTAATTCTTTGACCTTTACCAGCATTGTTAATAGCAGAAATTACTTCAGGAGTAAATCTATTACCTTTAACGGTCTTTTCTAAAACCTCATTCCCTTTAATGATTGTAAATGAATATGATGTTACTGTAAAAAACATTTCGAATTCAAAGTCTGGGGGCATTGCGGGAATAATAGCACCGGCAGCTTTAAGCTTTTCCTTAGATATTATGCCTTCTTTCAAACCTCCAACCATAGCAATGGGATCAGGAACTCTTTTACAACGAAACTCATTTTTTCCCATGGGGGCAATTTTACCACCCATATCTGCCGATACTGTTATTATGGCTTTTTGACCTGGAGATGAGACCTTTGCAATATATTTGCCTTTACCTTTAGGAGTCAAAGTTCCATTTGTCATGCTGGCTTTTATTTTTTCGAAAGGTACACCGGGTACAGAAATTGATACTGGATTTTCTAACCCAACATAAAATACATTCATTTTTTCGGCAGAAACAGTAGCAGAGGGACGTCCAACAATGTATTCAGACTGGAAAGGATAGCTTTTTAACCCCCCTGAAGGTGTTTTAATATTGATCAGCCCACCGAATTTTTGTTCACCTTCCGCTCCGGCAGGAATTTTTAATTTACCTACCCCTTGTGAAGCAGGAACCACACGTGTGGTGCCTGAAATTTTATTAGTCGTAGTATCAACACTTGAACCTACAATAACTTCGGGGTTTTCTTTGGTATCTAAAGCAGCAACAAAAATATCCGCTTCATAGTCATCGCCTACCAAAACATAATTGGTTTTAGGAACTACTTTTGCCACAATTTTATCGAAAGAAAAATCTTCAGCTCTAACAGCAGAAAATAATTGAGAAACCACATCAAATTCTACGTTTTTTACTTCGGCAACCATTTTATTCAAAATGGTGATGGTTGCAGCCATTATGGTATGATAAAAATGGTGCATTTCCCAATTTTGAGATTTTCCGTCAGCATCCGTATAGCTAATATCGGTCTTAAGTCCAAGGGATTTATTGAAATGATCTCTATATTTAACATCAATCATTTCCAGCATTTTTTTACGGTAATCATTGATTTTGTTTTTCAGTTCCAAGGATTTACCGGCAGAACCATCTTGTGAATCACCAATAAAAAATACTGTAGGGTCATCGTAATTATCTTTTCTATCAATTTCTTTCAAAGGGAATTTTTTAGCTTCTTCAACACTAATGCCTTGAACTTTAGCAATTAATTCAGCTTTAAGGTTGTTGATATAATCTATTAATTCCTTAGAAGATTTTTGAACGATCATGGCTTTTTGATAATAAGGACCTACTTTTTCTTTAGCAGCGTTATAGGCTGTTAAAAAACCTTGGTAACTATTATCCATTTTTTTTGTGAAGTTTTCATTTGTAACCTCCATGGTTTCATTTACCGTTACAAAAGCTTCTAAAACTTCTTTCGAAACATTTAATGCCAAAAGTGCGGTTAACACTAAATACATCATCGAAATCATCCTTTGTCTCGGGGTTTCCGGACAATTTGTTGCACCCATATTGTTATGTTAATTTAGTTATTAATTACTTAAGCTTTAAAAATTTAACGGTTTACGTTCATTGCTGCTAACATATTGCCATATACGCTATTTAATGCAGATACGTTTTTAGTTAACATTTCAACTTGGTCTTTATACTTCATGGTATGTTCAACAGATTCATTAAGGTTGACCATAAATTTGGAAATGTTTTCCTGAATTTTATTGGTATCTTCCATTTGTTGATTTGAGCTTTGAATTTGTAATTCATACAAAGCGTTTAATGAAGTTAAATTACCGGCAATTTTTTGAAGTTGTTCATTATATGAGTTTCCATCGCTTTTTAACGAACGGGCAGTTTCATCATAAATAGAGGCAAGGCTACCAACTGCAGAAGATGCTTTTTGAACATTCATCAAGTATTCTTCTGAAGAGTTAATATCTTTACTTAAGGCTTCAGCTGTTCTAACATATTGACCTGAAAGTTGTTGAACAGATTCTGAAGCGTTTTGTAAGTTCGTTACATAGCTGTCCGTGGCAAATGCAGCATCAGAAACTCCTGTCATTTTACTTGCATTTTCACTCAGATTTCTCATTCCATTAGCAAGACTTTCAATAAGTTCAGGTCCTATTTTAGCTTCTTCCAACATTTTATCTAATTGTTGTGTAACAGGAAGTTTTTTGTCTTTATCTTTTCCTTTTTTATGGGTTTCTTCTTCAAGTCCGGCTAATTCAGGATAAACTAACGACCAATCATATTCTTTATGTAAGGGTTCAAATGCAGAGAAGAAGAAAATTAGAGCTTCAGTACTTAGCCCAACAGCTAAAAGTACGTTTGCGAAAGGGTAGTGATTGATTTTGAATAAAGCCCCAATAATTACAACTGATGCGCCCCATCCGTACAACTTTGTCATGAATGCTTTATAGCCTTTACTGTTAACTATGTTGTTAATTCCCATAATAATGATTGATTTTGATTATTTATTAATTTATTTAGTTTTCGTAATTTTAATTATAAACGTTTGATGCGTTAGCAGGGTTATCATCTTTATGACGGCCTAAGAAAGTTTGTACACAACGGAACCCTAGATAACATTTACCCGTATCTTGATATTCATAAGAACGTGTGTCAACCCTCATATACAGTCCAAAATCTTTCCATGAACCACCTCTGATTACTTTACGCTTCATCATAGGCATTTCATTAGCTTCTGCTTCATAAGCATAGGAAGGATTTAAGTCGTGTGCAAAATTATAAGATGATTCATCAAAAGCATCGGAGCACCATTCTGACACATTTCCTGCCATATCATACAATCCAAAATCATTTGGAGCGTAGTGACCGACTACAACTGTATGGAAACCGCCATCATCCACGTAATTGCCGCGAAGAGGTTTGTAATTGCCTAAGAAGCAACCATTGCTGTTACGAATATAAGGACCTCCCCAAGGAAATGGACTTAATGACATTCCACCACGTGCTGCCCATTCCCATTCAGCCTCTGTGGGCAAACGGAATTCATTTACAAAGCATTCGTCGTTAGCTAAACGATACCAATTCATAAGCTGAGTTCTCCAAATACAAAAAGCGCGTGCTTGTTTCCAACTAACACCCACTACAGGGTAATTATCGTAAGCAGGATGCCAGAAATAATTATCAGACATGGGTTCGTTGAAAGAATAGGTAAAGTCGTGAATCCAAGCCAAGGTATCAGGATATACATTAATTACTTCTTTCCTGATAAATACAGAACGGTCTTTGAGTCCTTTTGGACGGTTTGAAAAACTGGATGCATCTTTGGTGCCATCAGATTTAAAATCTTTTAGTGCTGCTGCACGTTTGTCTATCCAATAATAAGCAAAATTGAGTTTTCTTGAGTCAATTTCTTTCAATCTGTAAAATCTCTCATGTTCAGGTAAATACATTTCCTGAATAGCGTCTTCCGTTTCTTTTTCACCCCAACGAATTCTTTCTCTCCAATTAATAAAAGGAGGGCTGATTTGCTCCCCGTTTTGATCTTCTTGAATTAAGTGCTTTTCCATCCCGGAATTACCTAATAACAAATGAGCAATCGAATCTCTTACCCAATGCACAAACTGACGATATTCGTTATTGGTGATTTCTGTTTCGTCCATAAAGAAAGCTTGAACCGAAACCGTTTTGGATTGTGATACATGAGCATAGGGAACATCTTGATCACCGGAACCCATAGTATAACTTCCCATAGGGATAAATAACATGCCATAAGGGTCCGGTTGGTAAAAGCGTTCTCTATTTTGAACACCAATTAATTCGCCGTTTCCTGAGTTTCCGCAACTACCCAAGATAATTATGACGGTTAAAGATAAAACCAATTTTTTCATATATGTTGATTTTACAAGTTTGTTTAATATAACGTGTTGATAATTCAAATTATTATTGTTAGAGTGTTTTAACGTGTAATATTTAAAAGGGTTACAATATTTCTATAAGTGAATGGTATTCTTATAACCTGTAGGAGGATGAGGAATTACAATTTTAAAGCAATAACGAAGCATAATTTCATGTGTACCACTGCTTCTACTGCTAGAACCCAAAGCAGAAGTAGTTAAATCGTATGAATAACCAATGTTGAAGTTTTTCCATTCCATTCCAAGCATAATCATGATAGCATCTTGTACTCTATATCCTAATCCACCCCAAATTTTATTATTATAACGTAACAATAAATCAATATCATATTGAGCTGAAGCAAAATCTGTTTTTATCATGGTCGAAGGAATCAACTCAAAAGAAGGATTATTTGGGAAGGGCCAGTAATAACCCCCTTGGAGAAAATAAGTGCGTTTTAAAGAAACTCCGGTTTTAGCTCCAGAGGATTGAAGCAATTGAGTGGAGGAAAGTCCTACGTATAATTTCTGAGGATTTTTATAAAATACACCGAAGGATATATCTGTGATCATATCACTCTGCTTTGTGTTCATACCGGCAAGAAGTGTGGGGTCAGAAGTGGATCCTCCATTGGCAATGGCATCGCCGGGTTTGAATTTCGAATAATCAATGGCTTTGTTGTTAAAACCGGCCATTAAACCAAAAGCGATATTTCCTACAGCTAAATTCAAACGATAATTTAATGCAAGTTTTAGATTTAAGTTGGTTTCAAACCCTAATTTATCTTGATTAATTACAACACCAATTCCTCCATGAATAAGTTTCAAGGGAGCATCAATAGAAAACAAAATGTCTTGAGGCCCTCCGTTGGATTTGTTGCCTTGGTTATCTTCTTGTTTAAAACCTGTCCATTGTTGTCTGTAAAACCCTGTCAAACAAATGGCATTATTCTCATGCGATCCCGCGTAAGCAGGATTATATGATAAAATGTTAAACATGTTCTGAGTATATTGAGCCTCTTGCTGAGAAAACCCAAAAGCACAAACAAACAAAAGGGGTAAAAGAAGTAAAAATCTTTTCATATACTGCGGTTTTAATTGATGTTTGTTAAAAAACGAGTGCTAAAGTATGAAAATAAAATTAATTTTAACTAAAATGAGATAATAAAATAAAATAAGGCTTTTAAAATGACATTTCATACTTTTACTTAAATACGTTTTTTTTGTTACGTTTAAACTACTTTATTTCCATTAGAATACACATTTTCAAAGAGAAATGTATTTTCAGCTTGTAAAAATACAAATTTTATATTATCAAAAATAACAATCACTTGAAAATTATGCTGATTTTCTTTATTTTACGGTCTTTTTTAACTGTTGAACGTCCAAATAAATTGTGTTATAGTCAATTATAAACTTTCTAAATGGATTTAGCCTATTGTTAATTTAGAATAATTCTAAATTAGAAAAAAGCTCGAATTTGAATATTACCTGTATTGACAATTTTAGTTCCGGGAGAAAGTCTGCCGTCGTAAATGATATTCATTTGGATATTTTTTGACAAATTTTGTTGGTATGATATGGACCAAACCTGATTGGTTCCTTTAAAAAAACCCTCTAAAATCTCATAAGAGATGGATGTATTTTGGGCTGAATTGTAATAAATCGATATTAACGAGTACTTTAATAATAAACTCCCATTTTGAACAGAATGAAAATTTACTTCCACTTGCCCTTTATGAATTTGAGCCATATCATTTGGAGAAGAAAGTACATTTCGTTTAAAGGTGTATTTATAAAGTGCACTTACTCTTATGAGAGCACTTTGTTGGAATATACCTTCAGTTTGGAAGTCATTTAGGTAAAGGGAATAATTCTTGTCCGAGAAATATTGCTGTCTAACTTCTTTTTCGGTATAATTACTTTCAATGTTTAATGTAAATTGTTTTAATAGGAGAATTTTTAGTTTAATACCCGTGCTTTCGATAGCCCTGTTGTCAAATCCAGTGAGCAGCAATACCTTGTTTTTGTTGTTTTGATATATGATGTCAAACCCGAATACTTTGGCATTCCTGTTAAACGAAAACACATTTCTGAATGACGAATTGGTAGATAATAAAACGGAATCGCTCAATTGGGAAGCAAAGGGGTTATAAGCTTTTATTAAATCGTCGGTAGTGGTTTTATGATCAATTTTATAGCTAAATTGATTATAAAGTCTGGATAGAAATTTTTTAAAGCCTTTCTTACTCACCCAAGTGTAAAAAGGATTAAAGCTTATGGTTTGTGTAAATTGATTGGTATAAACCTTAATAAAATTATTTGATTGCATATAAACCTTCAGGTAATTAGCTTGATCTCGGAATGCTGCAATTTCAAATTCATTTATTTCTGGGATGCCATTATGGTTATAATCGATCCAGGTGTATATACCTTGACCATCGGCTACTTTAATAAAAGAGTATTCCTTTTTTGTTTCCAATCCGGAACCCACTTCATAAAAGGTACTAGAAGTAACCATATCTTTGAAAATGTGAGTGCTATATTCAATTCTACCCACCAATGTGTTTTCCGGTTTATGGGTCGATTGTGTGTTTTTTATCTGTAGGCTACGGTAATTTACCATGATATTAAGCTGATGATTCCTTTGTTTTAAAAGCTGATAGGAACCGGAAAAGTCATCCGCCTGAGCAGATTCTATAAAAAGATTATTCATAGGTAAAAAATCTGCCCTATGCTTGTATTTCAACTCTACCGCATTATTTGTGGTGTCAGAAGTTTTGCAGTAAGCACCGTATTCATTGAATTTATAACTGTTGTTTAATAATGAATCGCTTCCTTTTTGAAAGGAATTGTTTTCCATCGACTGTGTTATACCAAGCATTAGCTTTTTAAAAGCTTTTGATATATCGCCGTTCAATCGGAAGAAATTTGTTGTTAAGCCGGTGTTCTTTGTAGTTAATAAACTCCCGTTTAATTTAAAGGCAACTCCTTTAAATCCATATCCAATCCCCAAAGCATTATTCCACCCGGTGTAAAACCCTTCTTTAATTAATGATTTTAGCTGGTAACTAAAGGCTTTGTCGGTTTCATTGGAAAATGCAATTTTGATTTGAGAATAATAATCGGTGGTATTTGGAATTTGAGTATTTAAATTGAAATCTCGGTTAAACTCAACCGAACGATAGTTTTCAATGGGGCTAAAGGTTTTATCAACGTATTCATGTGACAAACCCAACTGCATATTCCACTTATTATTTGCCTTTTTTGATAGTGGAATTTTTTTATTGAGGGACGCTTTTGCTGCATAACCCCAATCATCTTTTTTATCCTTGCTCGAAAAGGTGTTTAAGTCGTTGTTACTGAGGGCTATTTCGAAATCAAAAAAGGTGTTTTTCGACAATTGAAAATTTCCAGAGAGGGCATATATTTGTTTTTTCTTAGGTGTTACCAATAGTATAATGGGTTCATAAGAGCCTTTTAAGACACCGCCTTCGGGAGCTATCCAATAAAATACCCTCCCGTTCGAGGTGCCGTTTTGCTGCAGATAATTGCCTTTTCCCAACCCAACATAGGTGAAACTTAAGCGGTAATGAGCACTGTCGGGATTGGTGGAATATACATAAATGGAATCAAAGGTGATAGCATTATAGGTGGAATCTATTTTTTTATATAAAATATCCCCAGCTGAATAAGCAACACTGTCGGCAGCCGGTGAATAGGCTAAATGTAAACTATCCCCAACATCACTCAGTAGTTTTTTCTGATAATCATTCAATTGAGGCTGAATTGACTGACTCTTGGAGTCTTGTTCCGAATAGAAATTGAAGGATATGCTGCTTTTTTCAGATACAAATTTTGCATGTGCAGCAAAAGCAGAATGCGAGAAATGCTTATCGGTATATTCAAACTCAAAACGCTTAGCAAAATACGTCTTCGTCTCCCCATCGAGGTAAACCGAGGTAAACACCTTCTTTTCCTTATATTTCTCAATCAAAATAAGGTCGTCATCGAAATGACAGGTAAGGTCATGTGGATATACCTTATAATTACCAGACTTATAC